>JAHDHK010000176.1 GCA_020631335.1 Chromatiales bacterium | reverse complement strand
AATTGCGCTTCACTCTTCACCCCGGCGTAACCGGCGGAAGATTCCGTCATCAAAGCACACTCGCCGGCGCGGAAATTGGCACCACCTTCGTTGCGTCGCCCGGTGTAGATAAACTTGCCATCTTTGGCCCATTGCCCCATCGCATCAATGTGCTTGACCTGCAACTCCCCGTTTAACGCCAGTTCAGTATCCAGCGCGGTAAAACCATTGTCTTTTGACGCAAACGGTGTGTCGTGGTATGCGGAAAAATTCTCAAGGTGCACCCAGCTTTGCCATGCCGTCACCAGCGGACACTCGCTCCCGCCGGCCTTCAGCTGACCAAGCACCTCATCGACCTTTTCCCATGTCGAAAGATCAGTATCAGGATCGACACCGGCATCAGAAAATGCATTGCGATTAACATAGATAACGGGTGTAGAAGAGTTGTACGGCAGCGATAACATTTCGCCTTCAGGCGTGGTGTAGTAACCTTTCACTGCACCCAGATAACCGTCAGGAGTAAATTCAGCGTCGCCTTCCGCCATTACCTCATATACCGGTTTGATAGCACCTTTGGCGGCCATCATTGTGGCCGTCCCTACTTCAAACACCATTAATATATGCGGGTGCTCCTGTGCGCGAAATGCTGCGATACCGGCATTTAGAGTCTCGGAATAGTTGCCTTTGTGGCTTGCCACAACAACATAGTCAGATTGGGAGGCATTGAATTTTTCTACCTGCTCGGCCAGCAGATCGCCCAGACGCCCGGTAAACGCATGCCACCAGTTGATTTCCGTTGCGGCAACGGCGTTGCCTGTGGCTAACATGCCAGCCATTGCTGTGGCCAGGAGCTTAATTCTCATTCGTGTGTTTTCCTCTGTTTGGTTAGTAGCTCGAGAATCCGCAGAACATAAAACCAGATCGTACGGTCTCCCTCCACAATATACCACCACTATGAAAGTTGTTTATATCTATTACAAATGACAGCCCGTCTTCCGGACGGCAAGCACCCCGTCGCCTGCCCGCAAGCATCCGGAATGGCTGACCTGCCGAGATTATCACCCGAATATGACAATGATATGTCCCTGCCTGAGGCAACGCAGAGCCGGCATCACAACTGCGCCTCCGCGACTCCCGCAAATACTGAATGTCATGTTCACCTGGAAAGGCAAGGGTTTATCTGCAAACACACCACGAAACTGATAAGCACTAACATGATTAGCAACACGCTTTTATGACACCCGGCGTGTGCGCAATGACCACATTTTTTTCAGAGCACGTTAAAGGCATCTGCCTGGCAAATGACCCGGTGCCACTCAGCGATCACTAATTGACAATGGCCTGTATAAATCAACCCGGAAACGGATCACTCAACCGAACAGCCCCGTGGGTCTGGAGCAAAATTGCGAATTGTTTTTCTGTCACAGCCGAATGCATTTAGCGACACCAGTTTCCAGAACGCCGACTTACTCGTTGCGATCACTGACATCGGCAAAATACATATTCACTTCATGGTGCATAGTTGCCGATTAGCCAACCTCAGCGAAACATGAATGCACCAGCGGTACCTTAGGTCACATTATGTCGTTTATTCAAATAGCGCTGTAAACATACCTGCCGGCACTTGAACAAACATCAATTTCACCTCACCAATGTTGCGCAGTCATGCACAATTAAAAAGCACAAACACTGAAATGGTAATAGTCTTTGATTTAATCCACTCACCATAAAATCATACAAAACCGAATACCGTGTATCCAATTTGTTATTGGTTGTCTCATAACCGGACACTGAAACACAGCAAATACAGTATTCTCATTGACCTGATCACTCCTGATAGACAAATGTAATAATCCTATGAGCGCACTACCAACCGGTTTATACCGACACATTAAAGGCAATCACTACTACGTTTATGGCACCGCGGTACACACAGAAACCCGCGAAACCATGGTGATTTACGCCGCGGAAAGTGGCGACAACGAGGTATGGGTAAGACCAATAACGATGTTTACGGAAATGGTTGAAACCCGCCAGGGCACTGTTCCTCGATTTTCATTTGTTGGCGAAAAACACGCGATAACCAATGAATAACTGCCAACAAAAGCATGGTTATTTGAAGATGATTTTGCAATCAACACAACAGCATTCCATAGCGTTATACCAGGCAAAAAAACACCTGTTAACGGATTGAATCATTTTATCCAATACTGATACGATCTAAACCTCGTTCGAGGCAAAAGACTACCCGTCCGACCCGCCACAAACGAAAACAAATGCGACACCACATTCGCCAAACGCAGTATCACCAGGAATAAATTGATGTACGAACATGAAACCCAAAGGCACAAGCGCTTTTATAAAAAAACCATTCATCACATCAACCAGACTTTCGATGTGCCGGACGATCTGTGCTTTGTATACGTTCAACATGCTTTTTCACCGCTGGTAAAACACTTTAGCTGCATTGGCAATAGACTCGCGGCAGTGATACCCAAAGGCAGCTCAGCCGGGGGCAATCCTCAAGTCGTGGCGAAGCTCAATCAAATGTTCCCGGGAAGAATACTGGCGAATGTCACCCGTAAGCACCTGCGTGATATCAACTACACCGTACAGCTACTGAAAGACATCACCCGGGGCAGACCGTTTGCGATCCTCGAATATGGTGGCTACTTTGCGCCGGCTGCAGAAGCCATTGCCAACGACAGATATCTCGGACCAAAGCTGGCCGGATTTGTCGAAGGTACAGAAAACGGCATCAGAGGGTCTGATGACGGTAACACGATCGGTTACCAACAGGTGGCGGCACAGGTGAACCGGCCAATTGTGTCCAAGTCGAGGTCGGGCATTAAAAAAATAATGGACCTGGAAATAGGACCGGCCATAGTTGAATCATGCAATGACATCCTCAGACGCAGGCAGGGTTGCAGGCTGCAGCACTGGCGCGGGCAGATCGGTATTGTGGGAATCGGCTCTATCGGGTCGGGTGTGCTCAACAAGCTGAACAAATACAACAAAAACCCGATGGTCTATGACGCCGATCTAACGGTGCAGACAGAACTGGCATGCAAGCAATACCAGGTGGTATCCCGCCAAACTATTCTGTCACAGAGCGATATCCTGTTTCTTAACACAGGCAGTTGCTTTCTGTCGCGCCAGCCGGAACTTCTCGACACACTCAGGGACTATTCATTGCTGGTGTTATGCACTTCGGGTGATGTCGAAGCTGGCATACCGCAACTCATCGAGTCAGGCCACATTTCTCTGGTCCAGAGCCAGAGCAACGATGAAATAGCCGTATACCGGACTTGTTTCGGCAAACACCTCCGTGTCATGCTGGGCCGTGACGGTATTGGTCAGGCACCGAACATGGTCGTCGCGGACGGCTCCGGATCTCCGGCAAACCTGATGTCTGATATGGAGTTCTACGCACTGGGCGCTTACCTGAGCAATAATCAAAACGCACTGCCTACCGGCAGCATCATCGAATCACCCGAAACGGTGCAGGATCTTATCCTCGAGCAGTGGCTTAACGAATTTCATCCGTCGTCGCTTGAAACCGCCCCGCTGTTGCAGCGCACTGTGGCCAGCTCGAGCAAAAGCCGCAACATCAACAAAAAACAACTACTGGACACCGCTGTGTAAGCTCCGCCGGCATTTGTCGCCAGATGGCAAACATTGATGCCGCCACTTCTGTCACAAGCCGGCTAGACGTTCCATAGCCGGGTACCCACCATAATTAAATGCCCCACGTTATCTTTCTACACGGCACGTCGAGCAGCGGCAAAACGACACTGGCCAAAGCGCTGCAAGCGGCAGCACCTTTACCGTTCTGGCATGTCTCCTCAGATCAACTGGTTGAAGCAGGATTGCTGCCGAATCACCAATCAATACGCGCTGATTTCGACTGGAAGACGCACCGGCCACGATTTTTTAATGCATTCCATGGCTGTGTCAAAGCGATTCTTGATGCAGACAACCACATGATTCTCGACCATATCATCGAGAGCAGAGACTGGTACCAACAGCTCAGACAGCACCTGACAGGCCACCGTGTATTTATTGTCGGACTGCATTGCAGCGTCAAAGCATTGCGAGAACGAGAATTACAACGCTCTGATCGCCACACCGGCAATCGGTATACCGGTGAAGCCGAATATCACTTACAGCATGTTCATAGCTACTGCAGATACGATTTTGAAATCAACACGCAAGACAACAATCCTCAGCATGCAGCAAAAATAATACTGAACGCATGGACTGAAAGCCAAACTGACTCAGATAAACCATCGGCCTTTTTCGACTAACCAGCTGCGTATCACAGAAACCCGACTCGGCTTTTTAACGGTCAACACGCGTATGAAAAATACAGACTTCGTTGCTTCACTCGATGATCTAATCACGAATCGGAGACAAAGGCTCGACAGAAAAGGCGACTCCCTGCCAGCCATGCACCATAAAATTTCGAATGTTACTGTGGTCAGAACCTTCCGGGTTCTGCAATACTTCTTCCCGGTAAAAACGTCCAAACAAATTCAGAGTGGCAGACTCTGACAATGCATTCAATTTTGCAAAGCCCAGAATTTTACAGCTCCCTTCGTTGGTACCTGCTTCATTTACCTGCTCTCCGCATCTGAACTCTACCGGAGTGTACGTGTAGCATTTATCGATCACTTCCATCACATCTGAGAACTCAATCGAGTCCGGTTTTTCAGCAAGCGTGTCCAGCAGATCTTTAACCGCAATCATAATCGCCCTGTTTTCGTTTAACTTAGTTCCACTTTACCATGGCTACTACTTGCGGGTAATGCCGGTACGCTGCCGTGATAAGCTCATTTTTTTCAACATCAAGCGGTCCAGCACCAACGCAAATAGCGATGGGCAATGATGGTTTATACCGCAAGCCTCACACCCTGTGTCGGTAAAAAGGGAGCACTCCTGCGTAAACAGGGAGACGTCTATAAACCCACTAATGTGGCTCGCTCAGGCCTGTCAGCAGCGGCAGTTGCGGCAGTACCCGACGACGCCACGCACGCTCTGGACTCAACTTTAAAAAAAAGCAACTCTTAAAAATAGCGCCCATGGAAAAGCATCAGCATTCGCCCGCCACCTCACAGCAGGATCAGCTGCCCTCCCTTCAATTCAACAACAAGTCAGCATTGACCTGCAAAATCGACTTTGCCACTTCCAAAACCCGGGATATTGATTTTAAACATCATCAATACTTTGCCTGTCAGTAAAAAATCCTGATGGAAATATGCAGTGGGGGCGCTATTATTCGCTCTCTGTCGGCCAGTCATACATCCTGTTACAGATTTACCGCCCGCACCGCCGCAATATAAGATCTGCCTCCTGGAACACGGAATATGATGAATTTTCAGCAAATAGCCGCAATAGTGATGCTGATAACAGCTTTACAAGCCACAGCTGCAGATATCGCACGGGAAATCCACTCACCCTCCAGCGGTAGTGATGCGTTTGCAGAACTCGGCATCGTGCTGGGCGCTGAACGCATGCCACTGATCGGGTTCAACGGTCAGGATCTCGAATCGTCAGATTCCACCGTCAGCCACCTGGGTATCGGGTTAATCGGCAGGTTGGAGTATGAGCGGTTTTTTGCCGAATTTATTGAAAACAGCTTCAGCAACGCAACCGTCGGGGCCATCGCCTGGAGTGGTGAGAACAGCGAAGTCGAGGTGGTTTTTTCCAGCTATTTCGGTCGAATCAGCCGCAACAGCTACGCGGGCCTTGAGACAATAGACAACCGAAAGGGCGACTTCAACGCCGGCCTGCGCGGCAGCTATTATTTCGGTAACGGCATTGCACAGTTTGAACTGGCGCACGATATTATCGGTTCACACAACGGCGTTACCGGCTCATTCCAGATCGGCCATCAGGCACAGGTTCGCAACTGGAACCTGCACACGCTATTCGGCATACGGTATTTCTCTGCGGACGTGATTGACCACCTGTTCGGCGTCAGCGAAGCAGAGTCGACAGCAGACTTTCCAGCTTATGTCGCCGATCATGGCTTCATGCCGACCATCCAGGTAGGGGCAGCGCTGCCATTATCGGAGCGATGGGTGTTCCGTGCACTGGCAGAGTACTCCCGATTGCCGAATTCTGTCACTGACAGCCCGCTGGCGCAGGGAGACACAATGTACTCTGTTCAGAGCGGTGTGTACTACGTTTTCGGTGGCAGATAAACGCATGAAAGGAACCATTGCGTTGTTCATCGCTTTGTTACTGATTAGCACCGGACACTCCACGGCCGATACCTTATTAAAAGTTAAACCCGAAAAATGTGTTGCCATGAACAAGGGACAATTGTGCTATCAAAAGCTTCGTTTCAAATTCACCGCCCCCACAGGCGACTATTGCCTGGTAAACCAGGCTCGCAAGAAACCGCTGGTATGCTGGCAGGCAACCGGGTCCGGGCAGTTCACTCACGCATTCCAATCAAGCAGTGACATCGAGTATCAGCTTATTGACAGCAACAGACAGATCATCGCAAGTACCGCTGTGAGTGTTGCCTGGGTGTACCAGAAATCCCGCAAAAAAAACCGATGGAGGCTTTTCTAGTGCAAACAAAACCACATGTGATGGTGGTTGAAGACGATGAATCACTTGCCGACTGGATCGGCGATTACCTGCTCGAAAACGGATTCGATATTTCATTGTCCAACCGCGGCGACGAAGCAATCAATCTGATTCGCATCGACGATCCGGACATGGTTATTCTTGACATCAACCTGCCGGTCAAAGATGGTTTTGAAGTCTGCCGCGAAGCCAGGGACTTCTACGACAAACCGATACTGATGCTCACCGCCAGAGGCGATGAATCCGACGAAGTCAATGGCATAGAAAGCGGAGCAAACGACTACCTGATAAAACCGGTGCGACCTAAAGCACTGCTGGCACGTGTCAACTCCCTGTTGCAACGCAACACCAACAGCAACCAAACCAGCCGGCAACACCAGTTCGGACACTTTAAAATTGATGCCGAGTCCAGAAGCGTCTATCTTGCCGACACGCAAATAGATGTTTCTTCACATGAGTTTAATCTGCTGTGGCTGCTCACCGAAAATGCCGGCAATGTGCTATCGCGGGATGAAATAGTCAACCAGATGCGCGGTATCGAATACGATGGATTCAATCGCTCTGTAGATATTCTCGTTTCACGTTTACGGAAAAAACTTGATGACAACAGCTCCCGTCCAACCAAGATAAAAACAGTATGGGGCAAAGGTTATGTGTTTGCACCGGATGCCTGGTAGTCCATGCGGCGACTGACAATCACATTGCTGTTAGTCGTACTGGTATCGATATTCGGGCTCGGGGTGGCACTGGATATACTGTTCGAACGCTATAGCAGCGCACCGCAGGACGAACTCACCGACGTTAAATCTCTGACCAGTGGATTTGCAACAGTACTCAATCAGTCTGACAACCCGGCTGATGAGCTCGACAGCTGGCCGGAGCAAAACCAGTATCAGGCAAGTGTCGAAGCACTGGAAAACCTATCGTTCCCCCAACCGCTGTATGTTCAGCTTAAATCCGGCGAGCCACTTATTCTTGAGTCAGAAAACAGCGTTTCTATCTACTATTTTCTACCCTCCCACGAACAGGTGCTTATTATAGACACGCCGATAATACCTGATGCAGGCCAGACCCCCATGGCCATACTATTCACCAGCCTGTTTTATCTGGGCACACTGCTGCTGGTGCTTATGTGGCTTAAGCCCCTGCTGTCTCGTTTGAATCTGCTGCGCAAAACGACGCGTGCATTCGGCGCAGGTAGTTTGTCCAGTCGCGTACCCGAACAGGGAGTATCCTACATACGCGATATCGAGAGCGACTTTAATAGTATGGCCGATCGCATTCAGCAACTGATTAACGACAACAAGCTGTTGACCTCTGCGGTTAGCCACGACCTGAGAACCCCGCTGGCCCGACTGCGCTTCGGCGTAGATACGCTGGCTGAAAGTACTGATCCAGAAGCGAGAAATCAATATCACCGGCGTATCAGCAATGACCTGAGTGAAATGGAAAACCAGGTTAACGCGCTTTTGCGATATGCCCGACTGGATAACGTACTCAGTGATGTAGAGAAGCAACCGGTCTCTTTACGCCAGCTGCTACAGGAATGCACAGCGCAATACTACGACAGTAACATAATAATCAAGATCGATGACTCAGCACTCAAGACCGACGACACACTGACGATTACCGGATGCATTGAACACCTTGCCACAATGCTGAACAACCTGATTCAAAATGCGACTGATCATGCAGGAAGTAAACTGATTATAGAGCTAAAGAACACCGGCAAACACATTAGCGTTACATTTAACGACGATGGTCCCGGTATCGACGAGCATCAGCGATCAACTGTTCTAAAGCCGTTTCAGCGCGGCACCGAAAACGCCAATAGCGGCTATGGTCTGGGACTGGCGGTGGTAGAGCGGATCGCCAGACACCACAATGCAGCAGTAGAGATTAATTCAGCAAAGAGTCTTGGTGGTGCCTCGGTAGCTATTGTGTTTTCACCTGGCCTGGATATAAAACTCTAGCTCTTTTTTTACTGAAGGCAGGCAGGTGACATTTATAACGGCAGTTGGCGAGTCGAAGTCGTCCGAAGGCGCACTACCCCAACTCAAAAAAACGCCGACGTTCGTCAATCAGATTTTTACCTTCAAACTGAGCCAGCTGTGCTTCACGGGTGGCGCTAAACGCCTCAACAAACCGCTCACTCAACCAGTCTTTGGCGTGATCCGACTGACGAATTGCCTGTATAGCATCTTGCATGCTATCAGTCAGCGGTTCGCCTATGCCAACGTCAGGCAGGTAACCGTTGCCGATTGTCTGCCCGGAGGGTTCAACCTGCTTTTCGATACCGGCAAGGCCGGCAGACAACGTTGCCGCAGCGGTCAGATAGGGATTGGCATCTGCACCTGGAAGGCGATTTTCAAAGCGAAGCGAAGAAGGTGAATGTCCGACCACACGAAAGCCGCAGGTACGGTTTTCCACTCCCCACGTATACCCCGGTGGCGCAAAGGTACCTTCGGCAAACCGGCGCCATGAATTTACTGTGGGCGCAAACACCAGCAACATACCCGGCAGATATGTTTGTAAGCCACCTATAAAGTATCGAAAGCGATCACTCATATGGTGAGCAGCATCATCACTCCAGAACACCGGCACCCCGTTGTTGTCTTTCAGTGACAAATGAATATGCGTTGACTGACTGTCGGCTTGTTCAGACCAGCGTGGCATGTAGCACACTGTCTGTCCCTGACGCATTGCCAGTACGCGAATGAAATTCTTTAACAACACAGCCTGATCCGCGGGTCGTAACCCGCTGCCGGCATCTATACAGGCCTCCATAAAGCCGCCACCGATTTCCTCATGCATCTTAGCCAGGGATATCCCGAGCGGCTCACAAAGATCGGCAACAGCACGATAAAAGTCCGACTGAAAAGACTGATAGATAATCAGATCATGACTGGCATGAGGGGTGGCTGTTTGAAGGTTATCGAAATCTTTTTCGGCAAGTGTATTGCTGGTTTCATTGAAGAGAGTAAATTCCTGTTCATAACCATAGGTGGGATAAAGGTTCGCCTGCTCTGCCCGTTCAAGCACTCTGCGCAGTACACTGCGCGGGCAGAAATCAGCCGCATCACCGGTAAACTCTGCCAGATAAAGACTGCAGTCTTCGGCAGACTCCCAGGGCATCTCACAGCGGCTGTCTGAATCGATACAAAGCGTTGCATCGTGAAAGTCACCGTTGTCGTCGGTAACACCGGGTAGTTCCAGAATTTCATCGGTCGGATCAAGTGCCAGTTGCGCAGGCGCCATTCCGATACCGCTTTTTAATAGCTCCTGCAGGTGTTTAGCCGACAGTTTCTGACCGCGGAGCAGCCCGTTGGTATCGGTTACCGCTACGGTGACGAATCGTTGTTTGGCATGAGTACTCAAGCGCTAACTCCCCGGTTAAAGTATTTGCTGATGTTCAGAGATTTTTTGTTCAAGTTCGGCAAGATCGTGGTCCTTACTGGTTGAGTAGAGCGTTAAAAAGCCTCGCAAACCATGTGTAATTGACTGCAGCAGCGCACCGCGATCAGGACGCTCATTCACGTGATGCAGATAATAGTCACGCGGTCCGGATAGAATCAATGACCATAGATCCTGCGCTGCCAACTCAGCATTGGTTACGCTAAGACTGCCGGAGTCGACACACTCCTGAATAAACGCAACAATACCTGAAAACGCTTTTCCCGGGCCACCGTGATGATAGGCAGCAGCGCTGCCGGGTCGACGTGTAGCCTCACCGAGAATCAATCGTGCAAGCGACAGCATATCTTCACGCAGCACAAAATCAGCATAGCTCCAGCTGAACACCCATAGTCGCTCAACCAGACTGCCTTCACTGCTGAACAGCGGTGCGACGAGATGCTTTCGGCCTTCATCGAGCACCGCTGCAAACAATCCTTCTTTATCGCCGAAGTATTGATACAAAGTAGGTTTTGATACCTGCGCTAGCTTTGCCACTCGCGCCATCGAGGCACCATCAAAACCGTTGCTGCAAAACTCCTGATGCGCCGCGTCGATAATACAGCGTTTTTTCTGCTGTTGTTTCTGCGGCAAACCCTGCTTATAGTCGTGCGCCACCTGCGGCAGGCACGACAAAAAGGAATCCAGCAATAAGTTAAACTCAGCTGGCTGTTCAATATTACAGACATGACCGGCATCGGCTATCACTTCATAGCGTATCTCTGCGGGTGCCGGATGTGACGCCCGTGCGTTAAACATCCGCTGGCTGACGGTAAATATTTCATCCGGTGCGGCAAGCCGATCGTGCTCACCGGTCAGCATCATTACCGGACAGTTTATTCTGCTGAAGTCAAACGTCTCTTCCGGGTGGCAAAAACAATGCAATGCATCGGTGTAAGTGGCAACAGGAATCTCTGCCATGGAGTTATGCAAGTTGTGTCGTTGTTCTGCGGTGGCATTCGGACCGGCAATAATATCGACCACACCTGCGGCAAAGTCAGCAGGTGTCAGCCCCTGTTGCAGCGGTTCGCTGCGAGCCTTTAAGAAAGCGTTGCGTTCTGACGGGGCTGCCTCAGACATACCTGTGCACCCGCCGGCCAGCACCAGTCCGGCCAGCAATTGCGGATGGCGCATCGCAAAGCTTGTCGCAATCCAACTACCATAACTCAACCCGACCAGCACAAGCTGCGGCGCATCAAAAGCGTTTTGCAGGCGGAGTATATCGCTGCAATAGTCCTCAACCACACTTTGTTGCAACCCGGGTGCACTGCCACCGTAACCACGCAGATCCAGTGCCTGCATGGAGTAGTTGCTGCCGAGCGCTGTGAGCTGCTGCTCCCAGTTGGCTGCCTGCCCGCCAATACCATGCAGCAATACCACCAGGGGTCGCTCTGTTTGCACAGAGGATCGGGCACTCAGATACGAAAGCTCAGGGGAACCAACGGCAGTGCCGCGTTGCAATGGTTGCATTGCGATCTCACGCCGCACCTTATGCTGACCAATAGAAGGGTAGCGTAGATTACGGCTGGACGGAAATGGCTGATCCAGCGCATCGATAGCCATTTCGAAAATCGATTTTGTGCCTGTTGCGATGGCTTCAATTCGTGTAGGCACTGCGCTGATGGTGGCGCTCCAGTGAACCAGACACTTCCCCTGATCCGTCACATTGACGGCAACGCGCGCACGGTACCGCAACATCCCTTCTACACCGGACAGCAGGCAGTAACAAAGCGTGCGTCCGGTATCGCTGATGTAGGTCAGTTGTTCGGTATAACGATTGCCGTCACTGTCAGTAAATTCGCGTTGCAAGGCACCATCTGACTGACGCGCGGTATGACACCGCTCAACCGCCGGATGCCAAAGCAGGTCGAAATCTGCGAGCTGACACCACACGCTGTCAGCATCCGCCCGCAATTCACGCGAGCAGACTACCTCCCGCTCTGCCATCAGACGGCTTCCGGCCGCCACATGGAAATACGCGCTGAGACTGTGTCGCTGCTGACCCGGTCTATTTCATCCATATCGTAGACCGACATCATGGCAAGATAGTCTTCCATAATTTCAGTGGTGTAAGGCAGCATCAACGCACCACAACGACTGTCGCGGTATAGACGTTCAAGTGGCAGGGTCTTCAGCATTGACTGTCCGCCGCAGGTACGTATAGCCAGTGCCGCCAGCTCC
>JAHDHK010000175.1 GCA_020631335.1 Chromatiales bacterium | reverse complement strand
CAGCGTCAGCTTGTAACCGTTTGCCGAACTCACAAACAATCTCACCTGCAATTCATCTTCAAAGGCTTGAATGTGACGTTGTACGGTACTGTGACTGACACCGAGTCGCCGTGCCGCTTCACTCAATGTGCCGTAGTCTGCCAGTGCATTAAAATAGCGAAGATGATCCCAGTTGGTTTTCAAACTTTACCGTGCATGATTGCTGATGTCGGGGTAATAATGCGTCAGCAACAAAGGCTGTGCAAACTTGCACAATTGTTGTGCAGTTACCGCAGATTGAAATCGGTACACTCAAACGGCGTGTAAACTCGGAGAAAATAATGAAAGCATTCAAAACAGTGGTCGCATCCCTGGTCGGCAGCACTTTAATCTGCGGTGTGGCTATGGCTGAGGGGCCACATGACAAGGCGATCAAAGCCCGGCAGGCAATGTTTCAGCTCTATTCATTCAGCAGCGGTGTGCTCGGGGCGATGGCCAAGGGCGAGATGGACTACGACGCAAAGCTCGCGCAGGAAATGGCAGATAATCTCAATGCAGCGGCCAATCTGGGGCAAAGCGCCCTCTGGCCGATGGGGTCTGACAACAGCAACCCGGACAACCTGAAAAACCGTGCGTTGCCGAAGATCTGGGAAACTTTCCCGGCAATTGCTGAAGATGCTCAAAATCTGAAAGATGCTGCTGCAGTGCTGGCAGCAGAAGCAGGTAATGGCCTGGATGCACTTCGCGGCAGTATGGGGGCTGTGGGTAAATCATGTAAGGGATGTCACGATCAGTATCGTGCCAAAAGGCGCTAGGCTGATCCACCAACCATAGCATCGGACACTTACCGGCAGGCCGCCATGATTAAAATCTGGGATGTTTGGGTCAGGTTGTTTCACTGGTCTCTTGTGATCACAGTGGGCTTTCTGCTGGTAAGTGGTACCACAGGAGCCGGTTTTTTCGACTGGCACCGTTTAGCCGGCGAAATCGCGTTAGCGCTCATATTGTTTCGTTTGTTCTGGGGTGTTGTCGGTAGCGGTAATGCCCGGCTTGGCGCGCTTTTCAGTCACCCGAAGCATGCGCTTTCGCACATTGGCGATCTGTTAAAGCGATCCCCGCATCAGGAGCGCGGACACAATGCGGCCGGAGGGTGGGCGGTGCTGGCCATGCTGGGGCTTATATTATTTCAGGCGCTCACCGGTCTTTTTATTGCGGACGACGAAGGCTGGGTACAGGGGGCATTACACAGTATGGTGTCGGTGGATCTCAGCGACACTCTGTATAACCTGCATCATCAGGTGGCAACGCTGATAAAGCTGCTGGTGCTGGTACATGTGATCATGATACTCGTCTACTTTGTGCTGGGCCGGCAGAACCTGGTAAAGCCGATGATCACCGGCATGATGAACTGGCAAAGCAAAACCACAGCACCGGAAGTTCGCTTTGGTAATTTTTTCGTCGGGCTGGCAGGCGCGCTGATCGCGTTTTTGGTGGTAGCACTGGTGGCTGGCTGGCTCTGATGTATCCGAACTATTCGCCCTGGTCATTCACTGCATACTTTGCAAACTTACCGTTATATTTTTTCACGACCGGTTTACGATAACCGTTAACACGGCTGCTGGTGAGATTCATCGATACCAGTCCCTCAATCTGTTTCACAGCGGCACTAACACCGTCAACCACCGGCAAAGAGAATTTATCGGATAACATCGATGCCAGGTGTGTCATGCCGGCGCAGCCGAGCACTATGGCTTCGGCACCGTCGTTGTTTATCGCTGCAAGACATTCGTTTTCGATCGTCTGCATTGCCTGTTGTTCCTGTTTCTCGAGCTCCAGTACTGGAATGTCACTGGCACGGATCGACGCGCATCGACGCTCGGCACCGTATCTTTGAATCAGATGGTGCAGTGCGGGGACAGAGCGACTCAGGGTCGTCACGATAGAGAACCGGTTTGCGATGGTGCCGGCGGCAATACAGCCAGCCTCGCAAATGCCGATCACCGGTCCATTGGCTACACATCTGGCAGCATCGACTCCGGTATCATCGAAACACGCCACAATGTGACCATCGCAGTCATTGTGTTTTCTGATTTCCTGCAACATTTCAGGCACTGCAAAGGCCTCATCGTAATAACCCTCAATGCTCACCGGTCCGTCGGCGGGTTGGTTGGCAATGATTTGTGTGCCGGCCGCCGCGACCTGAGTGGCGGCAGCAGCGGCAGTCTGCGTCATAGTGGCGGTTGTATTCGGGTTGATCAGGTGGATTTTCATGAGTCGAAGTTATCGCGTAGAGGAGGCGGTTGACGGCGTTGCCGGGCAACGCAAGCCTATAGTAATGCCCGATCGAGTAGAAATCTCATCGGGTTTTGTACTTTGATGTGTGTGTATTCTGTCGCATCGATAAGTTTTCAGTGTCTTTTTCTTTACATTAAAACCGTCGCTTCAGCTAACTGATTGAAGTGCCTGGCGTGATGCATTTTATGCAGCACCGTGATGCAAACTTCACAGCAAGTACACTCACTGATGTCTGGTAGTCTCGTATGCTCTTCCACCAAGTGATTGCAGTAGAACGCGTAACGTGAAACGATGAACCTGTATCTACGACAATCCGGAGGAATCTAGTTGGCCAGTTCTACTGTTCAGGCTGAACCGCGCGGTGGTGTGCTGGTTTTGCAATCATTGGTAAAAAAATACGGTTCTGTTACCGCTGTAGACGATATAGCGCTGACGGTTGAATCGGGCACCTATTGCTGCGTTCTCGGGCCCTCGGGCTGCGGTAAAACGTCGACACTCAGAATGATCGCCGGTCACGAAGACGTGTCAGGTGGGGACATTACGCTCGACGGCAGAAGCATCGCAGGTCTGCCGCCGGCACAGCGCAGCACGGCGATGATGTTTCAAAACTATGCGCTTTTCCCGCATCTCGACTGCACCGACAACGTGGCCTTTCCGCTTAAGATGCGCGGAGCGGCTAAAGAACAACGCCGCCGGCAAGCGCTGGACATGCTTGATATGGTGCAAATGTCCGACTATGCAAAGCGTCGTCCGGCACAGTTGTCAGGTGGGCAGCAACAACGTGTTGCACTGGCCAGAGCGCTCATCGTACAACCCAAGTTGCTGCTGCTCGATGAGCCACTGTCAGCGCTTGATCCCTACCTGCGCACCGCGATGCGCGCAGAACTGAAAGCGCTTCAGCGCGAGCTTGGTATTTCGTTTATCCATGTCACGCACAGTCAGGAAGAAGCCATGGCGCTGTCTGATTTGATTGTGGTGATGAACAATGGGCGTATTGAACAAAGCGGCTCACCTCAGCAACTTTTTAACCGGCCCGCCAGCGAGTTTGTTGCAAAGTTTATTGGTGGTCACAACATCATCAGCCTCGATAACGCAAGAGGCTGTGTGCGCTCTGATCGCATGAGTTATACGGCTGGAGGTAACTCGACCGTGAAGAGTGTTGAGTATCTCGGACGTGATGTCCGCGTATCGGTTGACAGCGGCCATGGTCCGATCACGATCACCGCCCGCGAATCTGAATTTAACAGTCAGCCCTGTCAGCCGGGTGATGCAATCACCTTGCACTGGGATCAGGCAGATGTACACCATTTTGACCGGCAGGCAAGCCATTGACTACGCCCACAGGCCTGTTGCCACAACCTACCACTGTTGTTAACAACCTTCACAGGAGAGACACATGAGTAAACCCGTCAACAAAAGCAGACGTACGCTGTTAAAAACCGGTGCCGGAGTGGCTACCGCCGCAGTATTCGGAGGTAAAGCACCTTATGTGATGTCGCAGGAAAAAAAGGTGTTGCGATACTTGGGTACTGCGGTCAACCAGTCTGCTGAAATAGCGGCAAAGGTTAAGGAAGATCTGGGTATTACGCTTGAGTATATCCCGGTCACGACCGATGAAGTAACCAAGCGTATTATCACTCAGCCAAACAGCTTTGATCTGGTAGATACAGAGTACTTCAGTCTTAAAAAGCTGGTGCCTTCCGGCAACCTGCTCGGGATGGACGCCAACAGAATTAAACTGTTTGATGAGATCACACCTGCATTCACTAAAGGCGAAATCGGCGGTAAGAAAATCGGTGATCAGGGCACCGCGCCTAAAAAGGTCTTTTATCTCGAAGGCGAGAAATCAACCGAGTTCTCTGCCGAACCTACACAGTGGGTCACTCTGATCCCGACGGTATACAACGCTGACACTCTGGGTATTCGTCCTGACCTCATCGGACGGCCGATCAAAAACTGGTCTGAACTGCTGAACCCTGAATTCAAAGGCAAAGCATCTATCCTGAACATT
This sequence comes from Chromatiales bacterium, assembly GCA_020631335.1. GTDB lineage: Bacteria > Pseudomonadota > Gammaproteobacteria > Granulosicoccales > Granulosicoccaceae. The sequence continues at coordinate 8,029 of JAHDHK010000175.1, read as the reverse complement.
CCTTCAATCGGCATCATGGATGCCGCCATGGTGGTCGAGTCAATGGGTGAGTACAAGTACCCGGACAAAGGCAACATGACCAAAGAAGAAATTGACCTTACGATGAAAGTCATGACCGAAGCCAAGAAAGCCGGTCAGTTCCGCGCTTTCTGGTCCGACTTCAACGAAAGTGTCAACCTGATGGCTTCAGGTGAGGTGGTTATTCAGTCTATGTGGTCACCGGCGATCACTGCCGTTCGATCCAAAGGTATTGACTGTGTTTATCAGCCGCTTGAAGAAGGCTATCGTGCATGGGCTGCCGGCTTTGCGCTGCCGTCCACTATTAAGGGTGAAAAAGCCGATCTGGCCTACGAGTTTATTAACTGGTTCCTCAGTGGATGGGCAGGTGCACACCTGAACCGTCAGGGCTACTACTCTGCGGTACTGTCCACAGCGCAGGCCAACATGGAAGCCTACGAATGGGATTACTGGATGCTGGGTAAGCCTGCTGCGCAGGACATCATGTCACCGTCAGGTCAGAAGCTCGCTGCGGCCGGTGAAGTGCGTGATGGCGGTTCCTACGAAGCGCGTATGGGTGGCGTTGCCTGCTGGAATGCGGTAATGGATGAGAACAAGTACATGGTACGTAAGTGGAACGAGTTCATCGCCGCGTAACCACACAGTGCACACCTGTCGATCTCATGGGCGTTGTCGTTCGTGCTCAAATAACAACCGTATGTTGCGCGCGAACTCCTAGCCCCTGAGACCGACAGGCGCACCCTGAGTGGTTACTGTTTCTCAAGTGCACACCTGTCGATCTCATGGCCGTTGTCGTTCGTGCTCAAATAACAACCGTATGTTGCGCGCGAACTCCTGGCCCCTGAGACCGACAGACGCACCCTGAGTGGTTAGTGTTCACCAAAGTTGTACATTCTGCGATCTCACCGGCGTTGCTGCAGCACGCCCGTGTGTGGCTGTGGTTCGTTCAGGATGTTTAAGTAAAGCACCATCGCGCCTGTCTGTTTGACAGGCGCGTGTCGTAAAAGCCCTTCAATCACATTGCCGTGGATGTACCGCAGGCGTTATGATTAAGCGCGCCGGCCAGTGCCGGCAGGTATATCATTAGAGGTATCAGGGATAGCTCCCTTACGTAGTGCGCGCAGGCTTGCGCATCCACTTGAAGTCGTTACGTGAGGTTGTTTGGTATCAATGCAGGTCCACTCGCTCAGTGATGTGATTAGCAGCCTATGAATGAACGTAAAGGTGTTGCGTCAGCTTCGGGTAACCCCGAAATACCGCTGAGTACGGCTTGCCGATGAGTCTTAGAAAATCTATCGCGCCCTACCTGCTGGCGTTGCCCTACAGCCTGGTCTTTATACTTTTTTTTCTGGTGCCGCTGGTGCTGGTGGTGGTGGTCAGTTTCTGGGACTACACCGAATATTCAATTATTCCCGACTTTATCGGCACCAACTACAGTGATATTTTCGGTGGATGTATCGCTAAGCTTCCAGATCTTTGCACTGCATTCGCCACTTATCTGTCTACCTTTAAGTACGTTTTTCTTACCTGGATTTTTACCCTGGTGATCGGATTTGCGGTGGCCTATTTTCTGGCCTTTTGCGTCACGTCACTGCCAGTGCAGATTGCATTGTTTCTGCTGTGCACCATTCCATTCTGGACATCCAATGTCATTCGAATGATTTCGTGGATCCCGCTGCTGGGGCGCAACGGTGTGGTGAATCAGGGGCTGATAAAGGCAGGGCTGATCAGCGAGCCGATTGAGTGGCTGTTGTACTCGGGCTTTTCGGTAACACTGGCTTTTGTTCATTTATATACGTTGTTTATGGTTGTACCTATTTTCAATTCGATGATGCGTATCGACAAAAGCATCATGGAGGCGGCGTACGATGCCGGCGCGGGCGGCTGGAAAACTCTGTGGAACGTAGTGGTGCCGCTGTGCAAACCGGGTATTGCGATCGGTTCAATATTCGTTATCACCATTGTGATGGGTGACTTCATCACGATCGGCGTGATGGGTGGACAGCAGATAGCATCGATTGGAAAAATTATTCAGGTCGAAATGAGTTACCTGCAGTTTCCGGCCGCCGCAGCTAATGCAGTTGTGCTGTTGTTGCTGACGCTGATGATCATTGTCGCCATGTCCCGTATTGTCGACATACGCAAGGAGCTGTAGTGGCAGGTCCGAAAACAAAATTTTTTCTCGGTTTGTTCTTTCTGCTGTTTCTGGTGTTTTTATACGGGCCGATGTTCACCATCTTTGTGCTGTCGTTTCAGGGGCCTGACGGTGGCTTAACCTTCCCGATGAATGGCGTGTCACTGCATTGGTTCAAATCACTGTGGGAGGGTGTCGGGGTTGTCGATATCGGGCGGGCATTCCGGCGATCCATCGCACTGGGTCTGGTAGTCATGGTGATCACGGTAGTGTTCAGTCTGATGGCGGGGCTTGCGTTCAGGCACAAGTTCCGTGGCTCCACCCCGTTGTTCTACATTACGGTGGCGAGTCTGATCGTGCCGTCGATAGTGGTCAGCCTCGGTGTCGCGTTGCAATTCCGGTTAATCGATGACGCGCTTAAGGCGTGGGGACGTGAAAACGAAATCGAATGGATTGTGCAGGAGTTTGCAACCACCATGGGGTTGTTTACCTCCGGTATGGGCGCGCAGCTCACCTGGACGCTGCCGTTCGGCTTGTTGATCATGTTTGCGGTGTTCAATCGGTTTGATCCGATGTACGAAGAGGCTGCCAGAGACATGGGGGCGGGGCCCTGGGCTACCTTCCGCGAAGCAGTGCTGCCGATTATTGCGCCATCGCTGGTCGGTGTAGCCTTGTTCGGCTTTACGCTCAGTTACGACGAGCTGGCGCGGTCTTCCCAGGCAATAGGCGGGCTGAATACATTGCCGCTTGAGCTGCGGGGGCTGACAACCACCGTGACTGATCCCAGCATCTACGCGCTGGGCACAGTAACCACCAGTATCTCGTTTCTGGTGATTATTCTGGCGCTGTTGTTTGCCTGGGTGCTAAGACGCAGGCGCCTCGCGCAGGGGAGTGATGCCGGTAAAGGCATGGTGTAGTTGGTATGTCAGTAACTTGACTTAACACAGCAACTATTTGTAATACTGATTGCATCCGGCTTGTCTCAGGCGCGGGTAGTCAACTCATTGTGCCTGCCCTGTGACACTCGGGGCTGATACGTCAGTGAAAATAACGACGGTCTTACCGCCCGGCTTATGCGCCGGCTGTCCGCAGCAATCGCCACGATCCGACTTTTTCAACGCCCGCCTGTGTCTGTTGAAAGTTGCCGGCAGCTGACGGCAGAACAATTGCTTTTGTGAAGTTGATTCGATCGAACTGGTGTCCCTGCAAGTGTTTATTCATCGGCCGTGACGCTATCTGATCAGCTTTGGCAGGGACTTGCCGGGTTAATCGGGGTGTCAAAACAACCGGCTTTCATGGCCGGTTATCCGTTGCATAATATTGTCGTCTCAGTAAATCGTCGGATCGTGTTTATGCCTATGTTTTTGTCCACAGAAATAATTGAGCACACGGAATGAGTTCAATAGCAGTCGTACTTGTTTTTGCCTTTCTGGCCGGTCTTGGTTTCAGACAGCTGGGTTACCCGCCATTGCTCGGTTATCTGATTACCGGGTTTGTCTGTGCGGCATTGTCACTGGGGTCTGCAGATCAGCTAACGCCAATCGCCGATCTTGGCATCACCATGCTGCTGTTTACCATCGGCCTGAAGCTGCGGGTCGATGTGTTGATGAAACGCTACATACTGGTGCCGGCACTGGTACATATGGCAATGGTGATACCGTTGACGGCAGCGGTCATTATGCTCGCCGGTGCTTTCTTCATGCCCCTGTCTTTTGACAATGCTGCCGCGCCCTGGACACTGGCACTGGCACTGTCTTTTTCCAGCACTGTATTCGCTATCAAAATATTTGATGAACGAGGCGAGGGTCAGGCGTTTCACGCCGCCATTGCCATAGGCGTACTGGTCATACAGGACATTCTGGCAGTCGTTTATCTGGTTGCGGCTTCCGGAAAACTGCCGTCGGTGTTTACGCTGGCTTTCGTGCCGCTGTTTATTTTTCGTCATTTGTGGCTGCCGTGGTTGAAGCGATTACTAGCATTGGTCGGCCATGGTGAACTTCAGCTTCTCTTCGGTTTTGCAGTAGCGCTCATTGCTTATGCGTTGTTTGAGTTGCTTCATTTGAAAGGGGGGCTGGGTGCGCTGGTAGCAGGTGCGGTGGTGGCTGCGGCCGATAGTGCACGGGCAAATGAACTCTATAAACGTTTGTTGACTATAAAGACGCTGCTGCTGGTGGGGTTCTTTCTACAAATCGGCTACGCCGGCCTGCCTTCTACCCAGATGCTGATCGTCGCGGTGGCTTTGCTGGTGGTATTGACGCTCAGGCCGGTAATTTACTTTTCATTGTTTACGCTATTCCGGCTGCGGGCGCGTACCGCGACGCTGGCGGGTATCGGTCTAACCACGTACAGTGAATTCGGATTGATTGTCGCCTCTATTGCCGCCGCGGAAGGGTGGATAAGCAATGAATGGCTGGTGACGTTGGCACTGGCTATTGCAATGTCGTTTTTCGTTGCCACACCGCTGAACAAACAGGCCCACAGATGGTTTCGTTCACGCAAAACACAATTGCTGAAACACGAAAAAGAACGCCTGCCGGAAGAGCAGATAGAAAAAATCGAAAACGCCAGCGTTGTCATCCTGGGAATGGGGCGCGTTGGTCGTGGCGCTTATCATTTTCTACAGGCCGACTATCCCGGCAAAGTGGTCGGTGTAGAGGAAAGCTACGAGCGTACCGAAGCGCTGAAGGCGAATGGAGTGCGCTGCGTGCATGGTGATGCGGGTGACAGAGATTTCTGGGAGCGTGCCGAGGTGGCCGCGTGCGATTTGCTGCTGGTCAGTCTGAGCAGTCATCGTGAGCATGTGGCAGTTGTACGCATGGCGCGTGAGCTCGGGTTTGCCGGCACCATTGCGGTGACTTCCAGCTACGATGATGAGCGCGAAGCGCTGGAAGAAATGGGGTGTGTGGCGTTTAACCTGTATGCGGATGTCGGGCGGGGTTTTGCCGAAACCGCTGTGGAACGACATGGGGCTTAGCGTTTGCGCAGATGCTCACCCGTCTCTGCGGCAATCGTGTGCTGGTGATATTGATGGCGGTGCAGTCCCGGCGCTCACTGATACGATTACTAATCCGCGCCCTGACGGCTATGAGTGAATAGTCATTTTTATGCCACCAGTTGACCTTATTGTTAATGGTAAACACACTGTCATCGCAGAGATGGCGATTAGTCACGTGACCATGCGTTGGATTAGTTATCATTAATGCTGTTGTCTCCTTCACACCCCGGACCGGCAATTGCTGAATAAGCAACCGTCCCTTTGATCCACACTCCCAGAACCCACCCGGACACCGGTGTAATACCGTCAGGTATTCAACGTGTTTGTGTGTCTGCGGGTTTTCTTTCTTAATACTTGCATTGCGGAGATTGCAATGAGATCTGATTTGCTCCCGGAGTTGCGAACTGAATGGTTCGGCAACGCCAGGGCTGATGTATTGTCCGGCCTGGTCGTAGCGCTGGCGCTAATTCCCGAGGCTATAGCGTTTTCAATTATTGCCGGTGTCGATCCGAAAGTCGGTTTGTATGCCTCCTTTTCGATTGCGGTGATTATCGCGATTGTCGGCGGGCGGCCCGGTATGATCTCCGCCGCTACCGCTGCCACCGCAGTGTTGATGGTGACTCTGGTAAAAGACCATGGTTTGCAGTACCTGCTGGCAGCAACGGTGCTGGCGGGGTTGTTACAGATCGGTGCCGGGTTGCTAAAGCTCGGTTTTGTCATGCGGTTTGTGTCGCGCTCGGTGATGACCGGATTTGTCAACGCGCTGGCAATTTTGATTTTTGTCGCTCAGTTGCCGGAGTTGATCGGTGTGCCACCGCTTACCTACTTAATGATTGCAGCCGGTCTTGCGATTATTTATCTGCTGCCAAGAGTGACGACGATAGTGCCGTCACCGCTCGCCTGTATTGTGGTGCTGACGATCATATCGATTGCACTCGGGCTGGATATAAGAACCGTTGGTGACATGGGTGAACTGCCTTCGACATTGCCGGTATTTTTAATACCGGATATTCCGCTTACCTTTGAAACCCTGAAAATAATTTTTCCGTACTCTGCTGCTGTGGCCACGGTGGGTTTGCTGGAATCTCTGATGACGGCTTCTATTGTCGATGAACTGACCGACTCACGCAGTGATAAAAACCGTGAGTGTATCGGACAGGGTGTGGCGAATACCTGTACCGGTTTTATTGGCGGGATGGCCGGCTGTGCGATGATCGGTCAGTCAATCATCAATGTGAAATCCGGTGGACGTGGCAGGCTTTCAACTTTTTGTGCCGGCTCGTTTTTGCTGATCATGATCGTATTTCTCGGTGACTGGGTAAAGCAGATCCCGATGGCAGCGCTGGTGGCTATTATGATTATGGTGTCCATTGGTACCTTCAGCTGGTCTTCGATCAGGAATCTCAGCGAGCACCCGCGCAGTTCTTCCATCGTGATGCTGTCGACAGTCTTTGTGGTCGTACTGACTCATAACCTTGCACTGGGTGTGCTGGTGGGTGTACTGTTTTCAGCGGTATTCTTTGCGTGGAAAATCTCCAATCTGTTCAGTGTGACCTCTACCGCAGTCAAAGATGAAAATGCACGTACCTATCACATTGAAGGGCAGTTGTTTTTCGCAACCACAGAGCGCTTTGATCGATCCTTTGACTTCAAAGAGGCGCTGGAAAAAGTGACTCTTGATGTTTCAAATGCACATATATGGGATATTTCAGCAGTGACTGCGCTCGACATGGTGGTGTTGAAATTTCGCCGAGAGGGGGCAGAGGTCGAGTTGTACGGCATGAACAAAGCCAGTGAGACGCTGGTTGCCAAGCTGGGAGTACACGACAAACCGGGCGCGCTAGAGCGACTGCTGGGGCATTAGCATGAATAAGATTCTCGCACTCGTCGATGGCTCCGGCTATGCGCAAAGTGTTTGTGACCATGCCGGCTGGGCGGCAGCGCGCACCAATGCAGAATTGAAGTTCTGCCACGTAATGAAGTCACGCAGTGCCAGCAGTGACAACACCGATCTTAGCGGCAGTATTGGACTGGGTGCTCGCAGTGCGCTGCTCGAAGAGTTGGCGGATATCGATCGTCAGAAAGCAAACCTGTTAAAAAAGCGCGGCAGAGTAATCCTCGATGATGCAGCGAAAAGAGCGGCAGATATGGGGGCTTTGAAGGTGAGCGATACGCTGCGTCACGGGCGTTTTATTGAGTCAGTGGCCGAGCTTGAAGTTGATGCAGACCTCGTGGTCGTCGGTAAGCGCGGAGAGACTTCCCATATCGATATGGATCACCTGGGCAGTAATCTGGAACGGGTGGTGCGCTCTATTAAAAAACCGGTGCTGGTCGCGTCGCGTCAGTTCCGCGAGATCAAGCGGGTGTTGATTGCGTTCGACGGTGGTCAGAGCGTGCGAAAGGCAATCGAACATATCGTGACCGGCTCAATACTACAGGGACTTGAGGTCCAGCTAGTGCAGGTGGCCGATAAAAAGTCTGCCAGTACTGCTGCAATTGAGCAGGCGTGCGCTGCGTTGCAAAGCAGTGGACTCAGTGCTTCTTATAGTCTGGTGGCCGGTCAGCCGGAACATGCGATTGGTACCACTGTTGAAACCGACGGTATTGACCTGTTAATCATGGGGGCGTACGGCCACTCACGTATCCGAAACCTGATCATCGGATCAACCACAACGCAAATGGTGCAAAACTGCAAGGTGCCTATTTTGTTGTTCAGATAGCGCATAGCAGAGCGTAGTTAGTGCCACAGTTGTTGCTGTTGAAGCGGAGAGTGAGGTCTCTGTCCGCTAACCGATAGCGGCTTTGTGGCAGATAACAAGGCATTGGCAGAGTGTACAAGGTTGCCTGACGCTGACGAAAACCACTGCAAATGCAGGAATTTA
>JAHDHK010000174.1:10022-12331 GCA_020631335.1 Chromatiales bacterium | reverse complement strand
CCGCAGCAGCGCCCACGACAGAATCTTAGCCATGAAGTCGAGGCTGGAGTTATTACCGATGATGACCTCGTCCGGACTGACCCGCAGTTGTTCGCAAAACAGTTCACGTGCCTCTCGCAAGCCGAGCACACCCCCCGGGTAATTGCGTATATCAACATCGCTCTCAGTGACGTAATTGGATTCATCAACCGACGATAAAATTGGCAGACTTAAATCAAAATTGGCATCGGCGGGTTGTCCACGCTCCATATTCAATTTGAGTCCACGACGCTTGAACTGGTCGTATCGTTCCTGCAGGGCAGACAGATCGCTCATAGGGATTATGCTGAAAGGTCAGGTAAATGAAGGTGCCGTAATATACCAGCATTGCCGGGTCATTTTCACGGGCAAATATCGCCCGCTGCCATCCCTTCGCAATGCCGGTGCTGTGCCGGTTCCACCGAATTAAACCCGCCTGCATCTTTTGCCGTAGACAAACGGCGCAAACCGTTCGGCGAGTCTGCATGAATCATGAGGGACACATGACTGAATTTACTGATGATCCCGCCGGGCATCCGGAATAAAAAATAGAAACTCAGGTTTTATTGTGTGCCATTGGCCACCTGGTCTGTCAGGCAGGCTGGCTATCAAGCATTTCGATCAGGTAGTCATGAAAATCGCTGATACACCCCTCGAAATTCGCCGGTGCCAGCACACCACCATGGTAAAACGATGAGCGCAGGCCAGCCTGCAGCTCACGTAAAATTTCGTGATCTTCAGCGTTGATCTGCTGCCACTTTTCTATTCTCTGGTTGCGCTCCTCATCGGGCAGGTCCGGTTCCCACACAGACACTCCCCACTTTACCTGAACGCGCGCTACCCCCTTAGGCTGAACCGAAAAATACACCAGTGTATCGGGAGACACCGACGCCACCATTGAAGGAAAAAGGCAGAACAACCGCGACTGACGCTTTTGTGCCTCAGTCAGTGATGATGCATGCTGCTTACGCGCCGGTGCCGCGCGCGCATAGTTAGCAACATAACTGGTGAACATATCCCCTCTGCCCAGTGTTTCACACAGATTGGTCGGGGTTAGCGGCCTCAGCGATTGCGGGTGCACCACCGACAGATGATACCCGTCCATAAAATTTTCGATCAGAGACTTCCAGTTGCACTCCCATATCTCATGGAAAGTTGCGATGTGGTGCATCCGGTGCATTTGATAATTGCCGGTCAGGCTGTCCAGATCATGCAGCGAATCAGCCAATGGTTTTGCGCTGGCATTAAGCGAGGCAAAAATAAAACCCTGCCAGCACTCTGATTTAATGACCGGTAACCGGCAGTCTTTCAGCTCCGCTTGCTGTTCCATCAGCGGTGCACTTTTCAGTGAACCATCAAGGTGATAGGTCCATGCGTGATACGGACACACGAACCGGTGGGTGTTACCCCCTCCCCTGGCAACCGGCATGGCACGATGCTGACAGACGTTGGCAAACACAGAAATTGTTGTTTCATCTGAACGGACAACCAGCAATGGTTCCCCGGCCAGATCAGTCGTAAAGTAGTCACCAATGTCTGATACCTCGTCACAGCGACCGAGACAGATCCACCCCTGGCGCAGCACTTTATGCTGCTCGAGATCGAGAAATCGCTCGTCGTTATAACAATGCGCCGGCAGGGTGCGGTTTGTTCCCAGACAACTGGTGCGCAACTGGTGCAACGTTTCTGTGTTCAACATAGTCAGGTGCCCATACTGATGTACCCCGGCTGTGCTGTGATTGTTTTCAGCCACTTCTGTACACCGGGAAACGAACCGAGATCCAGACCGGCCTCATCGGCAACATGGGTGTAAGCATACAGGCTGATATCTGCCAGAGAATAACTGTTTCCGACAAGATAGGCGTGTTTAGACAAGCGCTTTTCCATCACCTCCAGCGCACGATAGCTCGCGGATTCCTTTGCTTCATACTCAGCTCTTCTGTTTTCGGGCATGTTGAGAAACTTCGCGATAAATCGACGTACTGCGATGTTGGGTTCGTGGCTGTATTGCTCGAAAAACTGCCACTCCAGCACCCGTACTTTTTCCAGCGGATCTGACGGCAGCAACGTTGATCCATCAGCGAAGTAATGCAGAATCGCATTGGACTGAGTAAGCACCGTGCCATTGTCCAGAACCACTACCGGTATCTGTCCCGCCGGATTCAATTGGCGGAACTCCCTGCTGGCGGTATCACCGCGCGTCACCAGCGTCTCCCTCCAGTCGTGCGCAATGTTCAGCTGCGATAAAAGCAGCGCAATCTGGTAACAATTGCCGGATAAAATATCACCGT
>JAHDHK010000174.1:4510-10012 GCA_020631335.1 Chromatiales bacterium | reverse complement strand
CTCCCGGGCAGGATCAACACATACAATACAAAGGCTGACAGAACGTTCAGAAATAGGATGCGCAATAGTTTCAACGCAAGATAAATCCCTGTTGAATAAACACAGTTCATTCATTATCAATGGGCATATTGAAAAACTAACGCGCGCACCGCTCACAAGTCTACCTTGCAGACTCCCTGCACAAAATATTTTTCAACACCCGGCTAATGTAATCTTACTCTTTGTGCCCACACAACAGACAACACCACCAATACTCCACCGATCAGCACATTCATACCGGGATACTGCAGTAACAGCACAGCCGCGAGCACAGCACCATACACAGGCTCGAGTCCACCGGAAATCAAACCGGCCAGCGTTGCCTTAATCTCACGCAGCGCACTGATAAAAATGGTGTGTGCAAACGCGGTGCAAACACACCCTAAAAACAACAGCTGTAACCACGCTGTAACAGAAACATTGCCCAGGTCACCGATAACAAACGGCAGCAATACCATACAGGCCACGCTGTTCTGAATCATAGACAATGACATAGCCGATCTGGCTTGCGTCAACGCGCGATTCATCAGCTGTAACAATGCAAACACAATAGAGCTTGCCAAACCGATCACCACACCGGCCGCCAGGTTGTCACCGGTTTTATCACTACCCACAATGATCACAATACCGATTACCACCACTACCGCACAAATCACGTCGGTACGCCTGAATTTTTCTTTGAAGACAACAGGCTCGAGTAAAGAAATAAACACCGCGCTGACCGTAAACATAATCAACCCGAGTGCCACATTCGACAGTTGTATCGACCAGAAGAATAAAGACCAGTGCACCGCCAGCAGCACACCACTGCCGACACTGTAAGAATCAGGAGTCAATCGCGACTTACCACCCAGCCAGAACGCAATCAATAACAATGTGAGTGCGGCAAAAGCAGTGCGACCGAACGTAATGACCATTGCCCCCAACCCGGTGGTGACTGCAAACAAACCAGCCAAACCGAAAAGTACCGTCGCAATATGAACTTTCAGCAGCGGTGACAGAGTCATTGTGTTACCCGCAGCAGCAGGACGAAAGTAGCTGCAGCCGCACGCCGCAACAGACTTTTGTTTTACGGGTTGACGGGCAGCATGCACCAACCACCGGATCAGCGGCCACCACAGAGCGCCCCTGTGTTACTCGTCAAGCACAACAATAGACTGGCGACTTCGTTCTATTTCCCAGCTCACACCACCAAAAATACTGAACGTATTGTCTCTTTCGAACAGCGGGCTGTTGCGATTGGCCGCCCCGTTGTGGATCGATCCGCTTAGCCCCAGATAAGCGCTCCACTGCTTGTTTAATTCACGAAAAAAGCCAAACGACAGACTGGTACCCACATAACCACCACTGGCATCGTAGGCCGCACGTTCCGGTAATACAAATGCGTCATCGACCTGATAAATGTAATCAAGTAGTGACTCTTCAGCCCAGGTCGAGGTGAGAGAAGCACTGAAGCGCGCTTTGTCATTGGCAAGCCCCCGATGCCGGTAACGCAGCTGCGTACCGAGCACCGCGCCACGGGACTTAGCTGATTGAAAATCCGTGGATATCGCGGCACGCAGCGCGGTAGACCAACTCACCATTCGACGCTGCCCGCCGGCCAGCATTTGATCAAACAGTCTGACATCGACTTTCGGCCCGATTTCGAGCAGATAGTCGAGGTCGGGCATACCGTTGCGAAGCGGAGCGTCCTGCGAATTGGCATTCAATGAACCGGCGACGGACACATCGATAGTGACGCGATCGTTTTCCAGCGCTATCAGTTTTGCGCCACCGTCCTGCAGCCTGACTTTATCGCCGCGATACACGAACCACGGCACCAGAAACTGTCTTTCGCTCCGGGAGGCAGACGAAGGATAGGCAGGCGCACTCAGCGCAGCAGCAGCCAATCCGAATTCCCAGCGAGGCAGGCTGATACCACTGTCAACCTGCGTTTCAGGTGTTTCGGGTAATTCTGGTGCTGCGGGCTGCTGATCCTGTGCGACAGCAGGCCGATACACCAGCAGACAACCGACAATCAAAAGGCTGAGTGCTGGTAACAAAGCAGATTTTTTCAAAATGACCTCTTGATGAAGTGCGCAAAAGTGGCGATGACGACCGCCGCTCAAGCACCAAAAGCAGTAATGACTAGCGCAAACGCAAACACCGAAGCAGTACTGGATTCGAGTAAAAAGCAGCGGGCTCAACTTGACTGACCATGCCAACCCGCGTGTCGTTCCATAAGCTTCGGATTTTTGCCTCAGGCCGGCAGCGCTACAGACTGCCATAGTTCGTCATAATTCGTCGGATTGTATCAGAACGTCATCAGTGTCTTGCCACGTTGTAAGTCTTAAATACACAGCGTACTGATAACGGAACTCAAGATGAAATACCGCTCCCGCGCCGCCGCAATACTGAGCCTGATACTGTTCATGACAGGGGTGCAGCAATCAGCCCATGCACAATCGACTGAGCACACTGAATTCACCAGTGGCACGCTTATCTATAACGATGACACTCACGCCCCAGTGCTGAACACCGTTGTACAAATGAATGTGAAAGGTTTACTGGTACGCACCAGCCTTACACAAACATTCAAAAACAACACCGCAAACTGGCAGGAGGGGATTTATGTATTTCCACTACCCGACGATGCCAGTGTGGACACCCTTGAAATGACGGTGGGTGAGCGAACAATAAAAGGCGTCATACAAACCCGTCAACAGGCCACACGTCTTTACCAGGAAGCCAGAGACGCCGGCAAGCGCTCCAGTCTGGTTGAGCAGCAACGAGCCAATCTGTTTACCACACGAGTCGCCAATATTCCCCCGGGAGGCTCGATCGACATCAACATCGCCTATCAATCGGCAGTGCGCTACGACGACGGGATTTTCAGTCTGAGCTTTCCGATGACGATCACCCCGCGTTATCTGCCCGGCAGTCGTTTCACCAGTGCAGAACCGCTCGAGCATACCGAGCACGCCAACGAGAACGGATGGAGCAATATGTCCGGTATCACACCGCCGATGGTGCCAGCCGAGTTCGCCGCCCGAGCCTCTGTCACCGTTGAGATTGATGCAGGCATTCCTCTTGAATCGATTAACAGCAGCACACACCGCATTACGACCAGCGAGGTTCATTCAGCCGATGCCACGGTAAGTCGCTGGCAGGTGCAGCTTGAAGAACGCGACAGTCCGATGGACAGAGATTTCAAACTAAGCTGGATACCTCCACGAGGACAAAGCCCGACAGCAGCCATTTTTCGTGAAGACAGAACGAGCGACACAGATCGTGAGTCGACCCGGGATAGCGCCAGCGACAATTCAGTAACCGACACGCACGACATGTTTGCGGGCCATTTTGATGGCAATACTGAAAAGCAGACGCAAGCGCTGCAAACCACCCGTGCCACACCGACGTCCACCTATGCTTCACTGATGCTGCTGCCGCCGCAACAATTATTCGAATCAGACAACCCGCCCAGAGAAGTGATATTTGTCATCGACACTTCAGGCTCCATGCAGGGCAGCTCGATCATTCAGGCACGCGAGGCACTGACGCTGGGCATCAATCGTTTGAGTGAACAGGACACCTTTAATGTTATTGAATTCAACGACACTGCGACCATGCTTTTTCGCAATGTCAGCGTAGCGAACCGCTCGAATCGCAACGCCGCGGTCGAGTGGATAACACACTTGTATGCCGATGGTGGTACCGAGATGGCCAATGCAATCAAACTGGCCCTGCATAACCCGATAGATGACCAGCAACGGTTACGGCAGGTAGTGTTTGTTACGGATGGAAGTGTCGGTAACGAAGAGGAAATATTTCACTACATTGCCGGAAACCTGGGCAAATCCCGACTGTTTACCGTTGGTATCGGCGCTGCGCCCAACACCTGGTTCATGCGCAAGGCCGCAGAGGCCGGGCGTGGCAGTTATGTCTCTATCGCCAGTATCAGCGAAGTCAGTCAACGAATGCTGCAACTTTTCAACAAACTGGAGAAGCCGGTGCTCACCGACATACAAATTGACGTGATAGACGCACCGACACCGGAGTACTACCCTGCCACTATCCCCGACCTGTACGCAGGTGAACCGGTGATCGCAGACCTGCACTGGGCCGAAGGGATCAGCCACGCCGAAATAGTGATCAGCGGAGAACATGCCGGGCAACCGTGGAGTCGCAAGCTCAATCTGCCCGCGCCTGATGCTAATCAAAGTCAACTCGCTAAAAGGTTCGCGTACAAAAAAATAGAGGCACTGGAAGACAGCCGCCTGTTCAGCGACAACCCGGCGCAGCTGGAACAACAGGCTACCCGTATTGCACTGGAGTACGGGCTGGTCACGCGTCATACCAGCCTGGTTGCTATTGAACAGACACCGCAACGCGACCCGACAGCAACGCCGTTAAACAAGGCGCAAATCCCGTCAGCCATGCCCCTCGGCAATACCATGGCATTTCCCCAGGGCAGCCTCGGCCTATTGCTGCGCTGGCTACTTGCACTGATGTTTTCGGTGTTGTCGATTATCTTTGCGCTGGCGACACTCCAACAGGTAAGAAGTCATGCTTAGCATCTGTCGGCAAATATGGGCGGGCGGCATTCAAACCAGGCTATGCGCTTTGACGTCGATTGGCCTGTTGCTTGGCGCAGTGGTGCTAGTAGTAAATGCCACCGGCCTTCAATTGAAGGCCGCGTTAGCCCAGCGATTAATTCAAAACGCCTGGCAGCAAACCTTAGAGAACAACGGCACGCCCACGCGACCGTGGCCATGGGCTGACACCACGCCTGTTGCCCGCCTACAGCTCGACGCCGCCGCGCTGGACACCTGGGTGCTCGAAGGCAGCTCAGGCACCAGCCTGGCCTTCGGCCCGGGCATGGCATCCGGGTCAGCGAGTCCGGGCAGTGACGGGGTTATCGTCATCGGTGCTCATCGCGACACCCATTTCAGGCACCTGCAAAGTGCCATCGTCGGCGACACCATTAAACTGCAGGATGCAAACAAACAATGGCATCACTACCGGATCACCAGCATCACTGTGGCGGACACGCGCACTGATCGTATTGTCGTACCACAACACGGATCCCATTTGATGCTGGTTACCTGTTATCCGTTTAATGCTATTGTGCCCGGCGGCCCTTTGCGCTACGTGCTTGATGCACAACTTGAGTCGCCATTCACCTAAAACGGGTGAACTTTCAGGGTGATTTCGGTCAGAGTAGTGAATCAATCAGGGCTGCACCTGTTTGATCAACGCGGTTATTACTCAACCAACAACCCAATCTCTGATTCACACCTTCGCGACTTATGACTTTATTCTGGGCCTGGCTGGCAGGCATACTCACCCTGATAAACCCGTGTGTATTGCCGCTGTTACCGGTCATTATCGCCGGTGCTTTTCAAGGCAGTCGACATGGCCCGCTATACATGGCGCTCGGGCTGACAGTCTCCTTCACCATTGTTGGAGTGCTGGTGACTGCTT
>JAHDHK010000174.1:0-4500 GCA_020631335.1 Chromatiales bacterium | reverse complement strand
AGAAGACACCATCAACACCACCGCTGCAGTCATGATGTTGCTGTTCGGTGTGATATTGCTTATTCCGCAGGCTCAGGAAAAGCTGGCCACAGCCGCCGCCCCATTGGCATCGGGTGCTAACAATCGCATGAATTCGGTTCAGTCACAGGGTGGCGCCGGACAGTTTTTTATTGGCATGTTGCTCGGCGCGGTGTGGTCACCCTGTGTCGGGCCGACCCTGGGAGGAGCCATTGGTCTGACAGCCTCCGGCGAGGGATTGATACAGGCGACATTTACCATGATCGCCTTCGGACTCGGCGTTTCAACCGTGTTGTTGCTGTTGTCCTACGGCTCGAGGGAACTACTGAACAAACGCAGGGAACGATTTATGAAATGGATGCCGTGGGCCAAACCGATCATGGGCGTTGCCCTGGTGCTGGTCGGAGTCGGGATACTGCTCGAGTGGAACAAAGCCATTGATATCTGGTTTCTCGACAATATGCCGATCTGGCTGCAGGATCTGTCCGTCCGGGTTTAGCAGCATCCGGCAGGCAGATTGAAATCCCCGGAGAGGGCAAATCTCAATATAACGTCGTAAAAATGCCCCGGTCAGCTGACTTTGCGGGCACTCCCGAGCGGATTCAGCCTTCACAAACCGTCATTCAGTGTAAATTGCCTGCATCAGGCTGCATCTTCTCGCGTACAATTGTCGGCGTTTCCGGTTCGACCAGTTTGCCGGAGTGACGCACCTGCTGTTAGTCATCACTACCCCGATGACAGCGCCGATCCTGTCGAATTCCTCTGACGAATACATCAGTCAGCTTTTCGTCTGGTCACTTTAAGACAACATGGCTGCATGAAATAATGCGCCGGAAATTTGATGCCAGCGCCTTGTACCTACCCTGATGGCGCATGCGGTAACCCGATTCGCATATGGTTCAAATGTTGTTACCTCGAATTTGCACCCCGAACATCGTCCCGCAAAGGCATCATAGTGACAAAAAATTCGCAGAGTTGGTCCGCCAGGCTTGCACCCTACAAAACCGCGGACAACCGCCGCGCAATGATGGAAATTGTGGTCACTGCCGTGCCCCTTGCAGCGCTTTGGATGGGCATGTGGTGGTTGTTAACTCAAGGGACAATCGCAAGTGTCCTGGGTTATCTTGTGCTGCTGCTTCCTGCAGCGGCATTGATGGTCCGGCTTTTTATCCTGCAGCATGACTGCGGTCATGGCTCCATGTTCAGCTCAAAACAAGTCAATGACTGGTTCGGGCGACTGCTGGGCGTATTCACATTTACCCCTTACGATTACTGGCGACGTCTTCATGCCGGTCATCATGCCACCTCGGGAGATCTCGACCGGCGCGGCATGGGTGACATCGACACACTCACCGTGGAAGAATATCGAGCGCTGTCCACTCGCGGCAAAATACTCTACCGGCTGTATCGCAATCCACTGGTGATGTTCGGTCTCGGTCCGGCCTACATGTTCCTGCTTCGCCACCGGATTCCGATTGGCGCAATGAAGGAAGGCCTCGCTGGCTGGGTCAGTACCCTTGCAACGAATGTGGGTATTGTGATTATGTCGCTGTTGCTGATCAACTTTGCCGGCCTGGTGCCATTCCTGTTGATACAGATACCGATCATTGTGCTGGGTGCCACTATCGGTGTGTGGATGTTTTATGTGCAGCATCAGTATGAATCCACGTACTGGAGTCAGCGCCCTGAGTGGACACACGAGCAGGCCGCACTGCACGGCAGCTCCTTTTACGATTTACCGAAACCGCTAATGTGGCTGACAGGCTACATCGGTATTCACCACGTACATCATTTGTCGAGCCGCATTCCCTTCTACAAACTTCCCAAAGTGTTAAAAGCCTATCCGGAACTCAAAGATGTCGGCAGGCTGAAGTTCGTAGAGAGCCTGCGCTGCATTCGCCTGTCACTTTGGGATGAAAACGCCAAACGGCTTATCTCTTTTAGAGAGGCGCGAAGTCTATTAGCTGCCGCGTAAGTAACCGGATATTGCGGTAACACCTCTAGAATCGCACCGACAAACTGTGTCGGTGCCTATCAACCTGGGCATCGGGCGATGTATGCCTGCTTCTCTTGTGAGCTAAACCCGCAACCTTCGTAGAATACTTTGACCGCCTCCGACGACCGGCCGGACATCAGCATTGCCTTATAACATCCGGCTTCCCATGCAGTTGACAATGCATGGTGTATCAGCAGCCTGCCCACCCCGTTCCGACGATACCTCTCGCCAGTCACCACATTTTCAATCACCGCATAGGGTCGGCCACCCCGGGTCAGGTTCGGGATAATATTCAAATAGCAGGTACCCAGCAGCGCCTGGCCGTTGTCGGCCACAAGCAATTGAAAATGCGCTGCCTCCAGAATCCCGAGGAACACCTGTCGTTCGGTGCCGACTTCTCCGGCATCTTGCGTATGCAGTTCACCCAGCAGACGCATTACGCCATAAAAATCCCCGGGCAGTGCTTCTCGTATTTTTACTGGCTTCAATTTTCTTCCTGCCACTCGAATATATTATCGAAGGCTTCCACTGCTATCAGCGTAAAACCATGGGCCAGATAGAAGTCGTTGGAACGACTGCCTTTTAACGCCATCAACCTGACGGGCTTACCGAGTTTGGCCGCTTTCTGCTGAATCCTGTCGACCACTTTACCGGCTATTCCCTGATTTTGATATTCAGGGGTAATGTACAAGTGATCAAGCCATAAAAAGTGGTCACGATACTGCACCACATAAAAACCGATAAGTTTGTCGCCGTGCAGGAGCCTGGTGGTACTTTCAGGCTGAAACTTACTTAAAAAGCGATCTCTTGCACGTTCGGGGTTAAAACGTCCAATCGCTTCAAGGCTTGGACGCATCGCGTCAACCCGCAGTTCAGCCAGTGCGAGCGCATCAGCGGCAATTGCCTTGACTTCGTTTATACCCTGCATTTTAAGCTTATCCCTGCTGATCGTCGATGTGCCTCTCTGGCTTTTTAAACCGGCAACGGCATCAACTTACAAAGACAGAACACAACCGGTGCGGTTATAAGCTTCCGACAGGCCACGTCGTTCTCAACAGGGCTGCTCAACCGTTGTCTGGTAACAGCAAAAGATCAAAAGCATTAAAACCGCAACTCACCATCTGACCCGACTCTACACCCTGCAGCGCAATCATATCATCAGCACTTGCCACCACATGCAAAGACTGGCTGCCACTGTGCGGATTATCGATCAAAATCTCAATTTCCGAGTTCACTCCCTGAAACGCAATATCTCCTATACGCCCGTTAAGCACGATCACATCATCACTTTCTTTAGCCTGCAGAATTCGCAACTTCTCCGGGCGTAACCCCAGTTGCCAGCCCAACGGTGAAGCATCATCGGATTGGATACCATCAATGCGCAACCGCTGCTCTTCGGTCAATTCGTCAGCGTCGAACTCGATATCACCCAATTGTTGACTGCTGACCAGTATCCTGTTTCCACTGCGAGACAGGGTTTGCACTGAAAACAGGTTTATTTTGCCAATGAAGTCTGCTACGAAAGTATCTGTCGGATGTTGATACAATGCTTTGGGGCTTGCTATCTGGCGCAGCCTGCCGTCTTTAAGCACGGCAATACGATCGGCCATCGCCATCGCCTCCGACTGATCGTGGGTGACGATAATAAAGGTCACGCCGACACTTTCCTGCAACTTGACCAGCTCCAGACGCATTTGATCGCGCAGTTTTGCATCCAGTGCTGATAACGGCTCATCGAGCAACAATACTCGAGGACGCTTTATCAATGCGCGAGCCAGAGCCACACGCTGCCGCTGACCACCGGAGAGCTGATGCGGTTTTCTGTCTCGCTGCTCAAGCAAATGCACTTGCTCCAGCGACTGGGATACCCGCTTTTCTATTTCTGCGGCACCGACTCCTTCGGCCCTGAGTCCGTAGGCAACATTATCCGCTACCGTCATGTGCGGAAAAACAGCGTAGGACTGGAACACCATGTTAATCGGTCGTTTGTTGGCGGGTGTCTTCACAATGCTGGTGCCATCGAGACGGATATCGCCGGCACTGGGTGATTCGAGCCCGGCAATCATGCGTAACAAAGTAGACTTCCCGCAGCCCGACGGACCCAGCAAAGCAAATATTTCACCGCTGTGTATATCCAGCGTTACCTCATCGACCGCGAGTACACTGCCAAAGCGTTTAGATACTGCCTCTATATGCATTAACGTGTTTTGCGTCATAGTGCAGGCTCCCGCTGAACACGCACCGCAATGGCCGTCAGTACCAGCGTGATCACAATAAGAATGGTTGAGGCAGCATTGATTTCGGGGGTGACAGAAAAACGCACCATCGAATACACCTTGACCGGGAAGGTCACCGTATTCGGGCCTGAGGTAAAAAACGTAATCACAAAGTCATCAAGCGACAGCGTAAAAGCCAGCAGTGCACCGGCAATAATACCGGGTTTGAGGTGCGGCAAAATCACATCCCGGTATACCATCCAGGTGTTC
>JAHDHK010000173.1 GCA_020631335.1 Chromatiales bacterium | reverse complement strand
ACCCGCTGGCCGGACGGATTCCGCGGTACTTTTCAGCAATTAATTCTTCTTTCGCAAGCTTTTCGTCCTGCGCATAGCCCCAGTAATCAAGTCTGACTTCACGGTGCAGATACTCGGCGAATGCCTCGGCAAAACGATCTCCGATGGCTTTGGCCATAATGCTGTTGTAGTCGTCGTTGGCTTCATCGAATTGTGCGACCAGCTGCTCGAGACCGGCACCTGCTGTCACTGCAAAACAACCAATCGTATCCTGATATCCCGCTGATTTCGGGGCGATGAAATCAGCCAGTGCCAGGTTGGGTTTGCTCTTTGGCATCTGCCCCTGTTGTCGCAGGCCCGGGAGTGTGCAGAGGACTTTGGAAGCGTCATTAACATCGCATATTTCGATATCTTCACCGTTAACCGCGTTTGCCGGAAAGAATCCGAAAACCGCATGTGCCTTGATAGCCGGGTCATTAATAAAACGATCGACCATATTGAGCGCATCGGCATACAGTGTTTTTGCCTGCTCCCCCATTGTTTCATGCTCAAGAATCTGCGGGTATTTTCCACGAAGTTGCCAGGTGTGAAAGAACGGTGTCCAGTCGATATAGTCCACCAGCTTCTCAAACGGAAAATCACTCAGGGTATGTATGCCGGGCTTGCGTGGCAATTCTGGACGTGTCGCTTTCCAGTCCGGCTTGAAACTATTCGCTCGTGCCGAATTAATGGATAACAGGGATTTCTTCTTGTTACCCTTTTCAAAGCGCTCGCGCACCTCAATGTAGTCCTGCTCCAGCTCTTCTACGAACGCAGCCTTGTGTTCATCGCTGATGAGCTTGCCGGTAACGCCTACACTTCGTGAGGCATCTGCGACATAAACCACCGGTTGCTCATAGTTAGGTGCAATTTTTACTGCGGTATGGACTTTTGACGTAGTCGCCCCGCCAATCAACAGCGGCACCTCAAAATTCTGTCGCTGCATCTCTTTGGCCACATGCGCCATTTCTTCAAGCGATGGTGTAATGAGTCCGGACAAGCCAATGACATCAACGTTTTCTTTACGTGCAGTTTCGAGAATTTTCTCCGCGGACACCATCACGCCCAGATCAATGACTTCATAACCGTTGCACTGCAGTACCACGCCAACGATATTCTTGCCGATATCGTGCACATCACCTTTAACAGTGGCCATCAGGATTTTTCCATTGCTTTTGGCCTTTGACTTTTCAGCATCCATATAAGGCAGCAACCAGGCAACCGCACGCTTCATCACGCGAGCCGACTTCACGACCTGGGGCAGAAACATTTTGCCTTCACCAAACAGGTCACCGACGATGTTCATGCCGTCCATCAACGGCCCTTCTATGACATGTAGCGGCCGGTCATGCTGGAGACGTGCTTCTTCTGTATCTTCTTCGATAAAATCCGCAATGCCCTTTACCAGTGAATGCGCCAGACGCTCGTTCACTGGCAGCTTACGCCACTCCTGCGTTTGCTTTTCCGCCGCTTTTCCATCACCGCGATAGTTATCCGCAATTTCAAGCAAACGATCCGTGGCATCTGCACGGCGATTCAATACGACGTCTTCTACTCTTTCTTTCAGCTCGGCGGGAATATCTTCGTAAATAGTTAGCTGCCCGGCGTTGACAATCCCCATGCCCATACCGTTCTTGATTGCGTGATACAAAAATACACTATGGATGGCTTCTCTGACCGGGTTGTTACCACGAAAAGAGAAAGAGACATTCGACACGCCACCACTCACCATCGCGTGCGGCAGAGTCTCGCGTATCTGACGGGTGGCTTCTATAAACGCCAGGCCGTAATCATTGTGTTCTTCTATGCCCGTGGCGACAGCAAATATATTGGGATCAAAGATGATGTCTTCGGGTGCGAATCCGGCTTCTTCTGTCAAAAGCCGATAAGCCCTCGTACAGATATCTACTTTACTTTGCGTATTATCGGCCTGCCCGTTTTCATCGAACGCCATCACCACCACAGCGGCACCATATTGCCGGCACAAACGCGCATGGTTAAGGAACTCTTCCTCACCCTCTTTCAGGCTGATTGAATTGACGATGCATTTACCCTGAGCGCATTTTAATCCGGCTTCAATCACTTCCCACTTGGAGCTGTCTATCATTAACGGCACACAGGCGATATCCGGCTCGGCAGCGATCAGCTTAACAAATCGTTCCATGGCGGCTTTGGAGTCCAGCAGACCTTCATCCATGTTGATATCGATGATCTGTGCGCCGTTTTCTACTTGTTGTCTGGCAACTTTAAGCGCGGTTTCGTAATCTTCCTCGACGATGAGACGTTTAAAGACCGCTGAACCGGTCACATTGGTACGCTCACCAACGTTCACGAAGAGGCTTTCGTTATCGATGTTGCACGGCTCAAGCCCCGACAATCTGCATTTGCGGGTCACATCGGGGATATGCCTTGGTTTTTTGTCAGATAAGGCGTCGTTAAACGCAGCCACATGTTCGGGGGTGGTTCCACAGCACCCGCCGACAATATTGATAAAACCGGAATCAACCCACTCTTCAAGGTGCTCTACCATTTGAGCGGGCGACTCATCGTACTGACCGAACGCATTCGGCAGACCCGCATTAGGATGAGCGGAAACAGCCACGTCTGCGATACGCGAGAGCTCTTCGACGTATTGACGTAACTCAGCAGGCCCAAGCGCACAGTTCAGCCCCACAGAAAGGGGGTTGGCATGACGCACAGAATTCCAGAATGCCTCAGTCGTCTGCCCGCTCAATGTTCTGCCTGACGCATCGGTGATGGTGCCTGAAATCATAATGGGTACTTCATTACCCGTATCTGCCTGCAAAGTGTGCAGTGCAAAAATTGCCGCCTTGGCATTCAGTGTGTCGAAAATAGTCTCGATCATCAGAATGTCGGCCCCGCCCTCTATCAAAGCGCTTGCCGATTCGCGGTAGTTTTCTACCAACTCGTCAAAGGTAACATTGCGAAAAGCCGGGTCATTCACATCGGGAGAGATTGACGCGGTTCGATTGGTCGGACCGAGTACACCGGCCACCAGTCTGGGCTTTTCGGCGGTGGAAAACTTATCCGCCGCCTCGCGTGCGAGTCTTGCCGATTCACGATTAATACGAGGCACCAGATCTTCCATGTGGTAGTCGGCCATCGCGATGCGGGTTGCATTAAAGGTGTTGGTTTCAATGATATCCGCACCGGCATCGAGGTACTGGCAGTGAATATCACTGATGATCTGTGGCTGCGTCAGCGACAACAAATCGTTGTTACCACGCACATCACAACTGTGATCCTGGTATTCGGCACCCCGATAATCGCCCTCGTTTAAGCTATGTTGCTGGATCATCGTGCCCATCGCACCGTCCAGAATCAGCACTCTTTGCTCGAGGAGCTTCCTTATATCTTTGGTTTTACTCATATTTTTCCTGGCACCACGACCGGCGCCGGCTGCATATTCACAATAGATGAATCAAGAATAGCAAGAAATATACATATAAGGATATGTTTATATTTTGATATTGAGTATTTGAACATTAAAAGTTTACAAGCTTCTGACAACCACTCGACTCACGAGACAATCGTAGAAATCTTTTCACCCTCCACCTGCCACAGCTCACTCAGTGCCTGAGCGATGGGCATGATGGGAATTTCCCCGGGCAGACGGTTGGTGCTGTCTTCGACAATCCGGCAGCTGCTTTTCAGCAGCCATACCTCTGGAGCGGTGCGATACAACTCGCTGAGTTTGTGGTTTTCGGCAAACACCACGCTCGCGTGCCGGGTAACCGACCACACTGACCAGCATCGAATTACTGTCGCAACTGTTGTGTCGGGAGCCAGCGCCGCTGAGCGCGAGGCCAGACCACAGCCACCGGGCATTGTGGCTTTTTGTTCGGCATGTAGAATTAGAAAATCCGGCAACTGCACTGAACTGTCAAAGAGCACCTGCCACAGTGCCCGACCCGGCAATCAACTAACCAGTAGAATGCGCTGCAGTGGCAACATCACTCAGCGATGACCGCAGTCGAACGATGCCCTAATTAAGAGATGTCGAACCAGCGCTTCGCAATCGGTTGTTGTGAGCCCGCTGCTTGAGGATATCAACGCTGAACACCAGTAATGCAATCCAGATAAGCACGAAGGCGACTAACTTCTCGCGACTGAGTGGCTCATTGAGTATGTAAATCGCCACCACAAATTGCAGGGTCGGCACAATGTACTGCATCAGCGCGACGGTGGTCAGCCGTAATCGAGTCAGACCTTTTAGATACAACAACATGGGAATGGACGTAATCGGCCCGGCACACAACAGCAATAAATCAATACGTGCGGAGCCGGCAAGAAAGTGCTGTTGCGAACCGGACACCAGAAACATCAGGTAGATAAACGCAAACGGTGCCATCAGAAATGTCTCCACTGTCAGACCACCGATGGCATCGATATTATATTTCTTGTGAATTAACCCGTAAGCACCAAAGGCAAGGGCAAGACTGATTGCTACCCATGGCACCTCTCCCACCATAAAGGTCAGATAACACACCGCCACACCCGTCAGTGCAATCGCAATCATTTGCAGCGGACTAAGTGATTCTTTAAGCACAACAACAGCAAGTAATACACTGACCAGCGGGTTGATGAAATAGCCCAGACTCCCTTCCAGCGCCATCTGGTTGCCAATCGCCCAGATATAGATCAGCCAGTTAACAGCCAGCAGTACTGCACTGGCCGCGCAGGCGAGTACATTGCGCCGGTTACCGAATACTCTTTTCCAGGGATACGTGCGCGCAAGCAACCCGAACACCACCAGTAACACCATTGACCACAAAACTCGATGAGCCAGTATTTCAGTTGCACCAATATCTCTCAGCCAGTAAAAATATACTGGAAATGCTCCCCACAGCACATAGCTGCAAAACGCCATCCAGAAGCCGTCAACACTGTCTTTATTTGCACGTGTATTAATAGATTTTCCTGACTACCCCCGGCATCAGGGAGCGAAATTAGACACTATAAAAAACCTGATACAGGCAGGCGGTGATGTGTTGAGAACTACCGGGCTCGAGTTGCCGGCCTGCTTAACAGTCAGTTGGTTGTGAGACGCTAGCTGATAAAGGGGTGCATCTTCTGCAAGTCCAGCCCGCCTGACTCTTTGATAATGTAACGCCGAAGGCTGCGCATATTTGCCAGCCATTTGTCATAGTCAGACGACTTTTGCTGTATGTATTGAGACACCTTCGGATGAGGCAGTATCAGAAATGCTTCCTGCCTGACTCCCTCTATCACTGCATCAGCGACCACGTCGGTTGCTATTAACCCTTGTGAATTTTTGACAGCAGTGGACATCTGGGAATCTGATTGTAACCCCAATAGCGGAGTCGCTACGTACTGAGGACAGATCACTGAAACTGAAATGCCATCGTCCCCATGACTGATTGCCAGTGACTCTGCAAAGCTGACAGCTGCGTGTTTAGTGGCCGAATAGGCGGCATCACCAATCTGACACAACAAACCTGCTGCTGATGACATTTGCAGAAAGTAGCCTTCTCGCCGTTCGATCATTGACGGCAATAAAGCACGTGCTGCATAAACATGGGACATCACGTGCAGTTCCCAGTTGTTCTGCCAGATCTGATTATCTGCCGAGGCCGCATGATCGGGCTCGCCGCAGGCGATTCCGGCATTGGAAAAGAACAGGTCGATGTCACCGGCATGTTGCTGCGCCTGACGGATCAGCTCGATCACCTGCTGTTCACGTGTCACATCACACTCGACTGCCAGCCCGTCAACCTGTTGAGCTATGCGTTGTGCTTTTTCGACCTGCACGTCACCGAGCGTTACCCGTGCACCTTCGCTGCGGAAACGATGCGCCATTGCAGCACCTATACCACTGCCGCCACCGGTAATGACGACGTGTTTGTCATGCAGGTTCACTGATCGTCACCACACTGCACCAGGTGCTGCTCAAGAATTCTGCGTTTGTCACCATCGATGGCTACGGGCTGGCGCGTCTGATGGTCTACCAGCACATGGGTATACTTTCCTCGTGCACACGCGGTTGAGTTTTCATTCGTGAACAGCGCAATATCGTAGGTTACCGATGACGTCCCCAGCCTGATCACCCGTATACCGGCATGTACAACATCGGGAAATTTTATTTCGGCAAAATACTGGGCACCGGTTTCCACCACCAGAAACACCTGAGGTGACTTACCCATTTCGAGCAACCCCGCATCGAGATACCAGCCGTTGATGGCAGTGTCAAAGTAAGACAAATACACCACATTATTGACGTGTCCGTAGATATCCACATCGGCCCAGCGAGTTCCTAACGTACGAAATAACCGGTACTCGTCTCTTTGTGTTGCGGTTAAGCGGCTCATTGATTGTTCTGAAAATGAAATGAAGGGTACTCGGGTGCCAACGGCTGATTGCCGAGTAATTGATCCGCGATTTTTTCGGCGATCATTTGCGTCGGGGCATTGAGGTTACCACTGACTATATCAGGCATAACAGAAGCGTCGACCACTCGCAGATTATCAACACCATATACCCTGCCCTGCTCATCGACGACGCTGTTTTCATCTTTACCCATTTTGCAGGTTCCGCAGGGATGATAATCAGTCGATGCGGTCGCGCGTATATAAGCCTCAATATCTTTGTCATCCGACGGCTGTATACGAGCACCGCGAAAACGCTCGAACGCCGGCTGATGCATGAGCGCTTTCATCATCACATAAGCTTCTTTCAGTTCCCGCATATCGTACGGATCTGACAGATAGTTAAAACGGGCTCGAGGTGCATCACCGGCATTTGCTGAACGCAGGCGCACGGTACCCCGGCTTTTAGGTCGAAGCTGATCCACATTGAGCTGGTAGCCTTGATACAAACTGATCCTGCGACCGTGATACTCACTGTAAACAGGGGCAAAGTGATACTGCAAATTCGGGTGCGGCACCTCCGCGTTGCCACTGACAAGCCCGCCCATCTCCCAGATATTAGAGGCGGCAACACCGTCACGCCGGAGCATCCAGCGCGTGCCAACCTGGACTTTGCGCAGAGGATTTTTCAACCAGTGCAGCGTGACCGGCTCTTTGCAGCGATAAGCCGTGATAATACTCAGGTGGTCCTGCAGATTCTCACCCACCCCTTTCAGGTCCGCGACCGTTTCAATGTTGTGCGCTTTCAGGTGCGCAGCCGGCCCGACACCTGACAGCATGAGCAATTGAGGCGTCTTAATTGCGCCACAGCTGCAAATGACCCCTTTTCGCGCCCGTATAGTTTGGGTGCGACGCCCCCGGCTAACCTCAACACCGGTGGCCACCCCGTTGCTGATAGTGATTCGCCGCACCAGAGTACGGACCTTTAAATGGAGGTTGGGACGACTCAATGCCGGGGTCAGATGTGCGACAGCCGCACTGCATCGCCGGCCATGCCGCGTGGTGCTGTCAAGTCTGGCAATTCCTTCAGGCTTAAATCCATTCAGATCCTCAGACACCCCCTGACCCGATTGCTCTCCTGCAGATAACATCGCGTCGAACAGCGGGTTATCGAGCTGACTCTGGCTGACCCCCAGTGGGCCGGCATCGCCTCGATAGTCGTCCGCTCCGCGATCCGACGTTTCACAACGCTTGAAATACGGCAGGCAGTGGCCGTAAGACCAATCGGTTAGATTATGCTGCTGGGCCCATCGATCATAATCCAGCGGATGCCCACGCATATATACCATGGAGTTAATGGACGAAGAGCCACCGAGTACTTTTCCGCGCGGCAGTTCGACCTGTCGGCTATCGCACCCGGCTTCCGTGTCGGTTTGATAATTCCAGTTGATGGCGGGATCTTTGAAGACTCGATAAACACCGGCAGGTATGTGTATCAACAGATTGCGATCTAGCGGTCCTGCTTCAATGACCAGCACAGACAGGTCGGTTTTATCGGTTAACCGGTTGGCCAGCACACAGCCGGCTGAACCTGCGCCCAGGATGATGTAGTCGAACTCGTCCCCGGCAGACATCGCATCCGCCGTCAACGCAACGCTGCTTTATTAAAAAATCTAGTTGTCACCGGGAGCATCAGTGATGATTGTCAGCGTAACCCCGCCGGATTCGGGCGGTGAATCGGAGCCACCGCCACCACCGCCGGCTAACGCCCCCAGAAGCAGTATTGCACCGACACCCATGAGTAATGTAGATGAAGAAAATCCCGACTTCCCGGGCTCGGCCAGAACCGGCTCAGCGACCGATGCTACCGCAGATGCTTCGGGCGCTTGTAATGGCAGTACAATCGGCGCGTAGGAGAAGCCCCGGTTAGTGACCTTGCCGGCGGAGTCCACCGCTTCAATGTAGTACTGCAAACCGGGGTACTCGCTGACGCTGGTTTCAATCGCAATCATATATTCTCCCAGCGAATCCAGCAGCGGACGCATAGGAATACTCTGAAAATCGGCGGAGGCACTTTGCCGATAGTGCAACGTGACATCAACCACCTCGACATCGTCGTACACACGCGCAAGGAAGGTTTGCAGCTCACCGGCCACTCCGGGCGAATCAGCCTGGCGGTGTATGATTACCGGGCTTTCCGAATCCTCTATCTGCTGTGCCATTGCCACCCCTGACATTACCTGTGAAAGCGCAATTAGTGTGGCCAGACAATAACTTAATGCTCGACGCACTGGCATATAGACAACCCGATCATTGAGAATGCTATAGGTTCTCGCAAAAAGCGATGAAATACAAACACGTTAACCGAAAGATAACGCGTAGAAACGCTCTGAGCTGCGCCGGTTCGGAAATTCGCACACTTGTTTACCGGTTCCGGGCTGCCGCAATAATCGTAATCGACAGGACAATCAGCTTTCCTAAAGCGCTAACCCCATCTTCAGATCAGAGTTTTCAAATCAAAATCAGAATCAGCAACCTGCTCGAACGAAGGAGACACAGAGGAGGCGAGCATTTTTCGCGCGAGCATGTGGTCCCTCGAGGCATTGACTGAATCTACAGCCACCAGTTGAGCGCCATTAAACTGAAACACTGAAAAAGAACCTGCGTCCGGATCACCACGTGTTACGCGGCCATTGACATCATAGGCGAGCCCCGTCATTTGCAGACTGTGTTCAGCCTGATCAGACCAAAACCACGGCACCGCTGCATAGGGTGCGGCAGACTGATCACCCTGATCAGCCGCGGCAATCACACCGGCTATTGTGCGCGCCTGATCGGTGGCATTTTGTACAGACTCGAGCCTCACGTGGCGTCCGCCGGCAAACCGGTTGGGATGACTGGCACAGTCACCGGCCGCAAACACAGCAGGTGTGGAAGTCCGGCAATATTCGTCAACCACAATGCCGTTATCACATGAGATCCCGGCAGAATCGGCAAGTTCGACATGCGGTAAAACACCGACACCGATCAGCACGGTATCTGCGCTGACAGTCTCGCCGTTTTGTCTGACCACACCGCACACCTGATGATTTGAATCGACAGCAATACGCGCTATCCCTTCATTGAGCAGAATGTTGATTCCAGCCTGCGTGTGTGTCTCTGTAAACCATTGAGACACTTCCGGAGACACCGCCCGTCCCATGACTCTGTCAGCGGTATCAAACACAGTGACGCGACAACCTGTTTGACGCAAAGCAGCGGCGGCCTCAAGGCCGATAAAACCAGCCCCGATAACCACAACATCTGCAGCGCCGTCCAAATGTGCTTTCAGCGCACGCGCATCGGGCAGATCCCGCAGTTCGAAGACCCCGTTTGCGTCTTTCCCTTCAATAGGCAATTGCCGGGCGAGCGCACCGGTGGCTAACACCAGATAGCGATATTTAAGCGCCGAGTTCTGTGTATGGACTGTTTGCCGGTCACAGTCGATAGCAGTGACAGCCGTGTTGAGCTTGAGGTCTATGTTGCGCGACTCATAAAAGCTGAACGGTCGCATCACCAGCTTTTCATCGTCTGTTTTACCAGTGATATAGGCTTTTGACAGTGGTGGTCTGTGATAGGGCAACTCGTTTTCTTCACTGAGAACAACGATGTCTCCCTGATACTTCTCCTTACGCAATGCCAGACACAGTTGCACCGCAACCTGTCCGCCACCGACCACAACTACCGGGTCAGTCACTACGTTTGTTCTGCCGGCAGATGAACCACAATGCCATCCAGTTCATCGGTCATCTTCACCTGGCAACTAAGCCGACTGGACGGGCGTCTTTCTTCCGCGGCAAAGCCGAGCATTTCGTCTTCATCACTCTCCATTGCCGGAATCCGGGCAGCCAGTTCATCTTCAATGAAACAGTGGCAGGTGGCACACATACAGGACCCGCCACACTCGGCTTCAATGCCGTCGATATTGTTGGCGATGGCATTTTCCATAATGCTCACGCCCGCTTTGGCGTCGACCGGGTGCTCGGTACCGTCAGCATCTATAAATACGATTTTCGGCATTACTTTTCTCTACAGGATTGTGGTGCGAATAATAAGGGACTGGCCCCATAAAGTGTATACCCGAACCAACCGGGAATTAACATTCGTTTGGCGGGCAGCCCATGCCGGTGCGCGACCTTAAAAAAGCTAATCTCACACGCTGCATGCTCCGCGAGGTTCGATTATTGATTGCGGCAACGTGTGCGCCATCGCCCTATGGCAATGAGTTAAGCGCTTCCGGAGCAATGTCAATATCTGTGGTGTCGGACGACCGAACCGCTTCAATCCGCAACAGAGGCGCCTGCATGCCTTCGCTGCCTACAAGCACCATTGCATCAGCGCCAAACGCAACCGACTCGCTTTGCGCCAATCGATGGGTGGCAATGGTTTCGGGGGGTTGCCGGAGCGCCTGCTCCCAGCTTTGCGCCTGACCTCTGCGGTACAGATATACATGCCGATAGTTGCCGACCACTGCCAACTGTTCGTCATCGCTGATATCGAACCCTGTAGGCCCCAGCAACAAACGGCTCGCCAGCACCCGCTCGATCACCCTGCTTTTGCGCGTGAACTGTAACGGCTGAATCGAACCGACCCGACGGGCTGTCATCGGTTTATCAGTCTCCATCGCGGTGTCCAGCGGCAGCGAAAAAATCTCCGGGTTGGTGGCATTTTTAGCAATAAAATAAATCGCATTATCGAGCACGGAAACCGCCACCGCTTCGACATTCTGTGGTCCGCCTTCATAACCGAACCTCACTCGTTTAACATCTGTCACCGGCAAGTCTGCCACTGGATCAGGCTCGGGAAAAATATATAACTGGCTCTGTGCTCTGCGCGCAAGGTTGTCTCCCGTATCGGCCACCAGCAACCAACTTACGCCATCAACGGTAAACTGATCCAGAGCCTCCCAGTCGCGGTTGCGGAACGGCAGCGAGTGCACACTGCTGACCTGCCCGTTGGCAGACATTGAATAAAGATCGGAAGGATTACCACTGTCATTGATCGCCCAGTAGCGATTTAAGTGCACTCCTGAAGCCGCCAGTCCGCTGAGCTCTCCCAGATGAGGATCTGACAACTGACCGGACACGCTGGTCGCAAAAACACCAACATCGCTCGACGGTGCGGCATGACTATCGCCAGGCGGGTGGCTTGCCGTTTCGGCCGTTGTGTACTTTTCGAAATTCACCAGCCAGTTCTGCTGTGTGCTGTCGCGATAAAACTGTCCGCACCCATGGAGGTTTAAGGTCAGGAACAGGCAGCTCAGCATTGCCAGCGCACTCAGCCGGCTCAATGTACCCTTGCTCATTGCTACGAAACCACATTATCAGTGATTACTTTTATCAATCAGTTAACTCGCATTCTGTTTATCCGTGTCATCGGCGACCGGGTCATCAGCAGGCTTTTCCGGCAAGGCAACGACTTTCGGGTCAGTAATAATGCTGCAGGTTTCTCCTCGTGCGGCAACAGCGGCCGGCACTGACACGCGCATCGGAGAATCCGGTTCACGGCGATCTGTCCGCCTTTCGATTGTGCCGTCTGTATGCATGGTGATGATGTCACCTGAACGCAACTGCTGCATTGCGTTTTCAACACCGATGATCGCGGGTATCTCATATTCGAGCGCCACTGTTGCAGCATGCGATGGTGCGTCACCACGCTCTGTGATAATCCCTTTGGCCAGTTTAAATAATACACTCCACTCCGGAACAGTTTCGGGAGCGACAAGAATTTCGCCCTCCCTGAACCGCTGAACTTCTGACGCATCCCTGATGACATGGACTACGCCACTGACAGCGCCCGGCCCGGAAATATACTGACCAGACAGATCATCGCTGTTTGTTGCTGCTGAATTTGATGATTTTGCCATCGGTGTTGAGTTCCCCAGGGTCGTAAAAAAATAAAATAAGCTGAGCTATTCGGTTCAATGCGCAGTGACGCGGCTCAAGCGAAGCACCGGACATTTTTTTCGCCTGGTAACGGCATCACTGAATAAAGTCG
>JAHDHK010000172.1 GCA_020631335.1 Chromatiales bacterium | reverse complement strand
CACTGCGATATCCGGTTCGACTGTGGGTAGGGAGTGACTGCCGGATTACGTCTGGATATCCCAGGCTGCCCGGCGTGAAGATGCTGACCCGCAGAATTTTGGCCCTCCCGGATGAAACGAATCAATAAAAACTATCCGGCGTTGATGGAACTTGCCACATTGCTGAAGACCCCATGTAATTTACACTTTAGAATTACGTGGCAACTAAACCGATACTGATGGCAGAACGCTTGATGACTGAAACTACCCCCTGGCTGCCGGATAACAGCCAACAACGCGTTAACGACGTCCGCGCTCGCATGCAGACGCACAACTCCATTGCTATCGCTGAAGACATAGCAAAACTGGCTAACCGCAGTAACGAAATACACACCCGTGAGTGTTTCAATTTAAACCCGGCCACAAATGTAATGAACCCGCGTGCAGAAGCACTGCTGGGCAGTGGCATAGGCACACGCCCCTCACTCGGTTATCCGGCTGCTAAATACGAAACCGGACTGGAGGCCAGTGAAGAAATCGAAATTATCACTGAACGACTATGCTGTGAAATTTTCGACGCCAGGTTTGCTGAAATCCGCGTGCCCTCCGGCGCGCTGGCCAATATGTACGGGTTTATGGCCTGCTGCAAACCCGGAGACACAATCATCGCACCACCAGCAAGTATAGCGGGCCATGTTACTCATCACGATAGCGGCTGTGCAGGTCTGTACGGACTCAACATCATTGATGCGCCTGTGGATGCGAGCGGCTACACCGTCGACCTCAATGCGCTCGAAACCCTTGCGATGCGGGTTAAGCCGACGCTGATTACACTGGGTGGCAGCCTGAATCTATTCGAACATCCGGTGAGACAGGTAAGAGAAATTGCCGACCGGATCGGCGCCACACTGCTGTTCGATGCGGCTCATCAATGCGGGATTATCGCAGGCCGTGCCTGGCACAACCCGCTGGCCGAGGGCGCGCACCTGATGACAATGAGTACGTATAAAAGTCTGGGTGGTCCGGCTGGCGGACTGATTGTCTCCAACGATGCACAACTCATGCAACGCATTGATCAGATTGCATTCCCCGGCATGACCGCTAATTTCGATGTCGCCAGAACCGCCGCCCTTAGCATTTGTATGCTTGACTGGCGCGAACACGGCAGAGCATATGCTGCAAAAATGATCAGTGTCGCCAAAGCGCTGGCCAACCACCTGAATCAACTCGGGCTACCAGTGTTTGCGCAAGATCAGGGTTATACACGGTCACATCAATTCGCCATCGACGCGAGGACTCTCGGGGGTGGTCAGCATGCGTCACAACAATTGCGACAAGCCGGATTTCTTACCTGCGGTATAGGACTCCCTGTTCCGGAGCTGGATAACGACCTCAATGGCCTGCGGCTGGGTACACCCGAAGTCGTCAGGTTCGGTGTCAACGAAACCGATACAAAAAAGCTGGCAGAACTCATGCACCGCGCCCTGCATTCGGAAGACCCCGCATCGCTGGCGAGCGAAACAGGCTCTTTTCGACAACAGTTTGACACACTGCACTACATCCTTGAGTGAGCGTCAGAACAACGACGTTCATCTCAACCAAAGGGCGCACCGGGTACCGGTGCAACAATGACACTGCTCGTCACATAAACCACCGCCACCGGCACACCTGACGCTTCAACACCAGCCGATGTCCGTTAAAGCGTCCGGGGGACAGTGGAGATTTCAAGCACAAACGAACTTCATACAATAAGTTTCAACTGTTAATACATGACCACAACTTAAGCGTCAGCAGGGGGCATCATAACCCTGACGCATGCTGTTAAGCACTGCGGTTGGTGTAGTTCTCGCAGTCATGGCGGACTAAATCTGCGTTCCGCAACTGTGCCATGGCACTCAGCCGATGAAATTAAACAAGCGACTCTTTTATGCACTGGGCGCCACTGCCCTGAGTGCTCTGCTATCTGCCTGTGAAAGTGAGACGGTGCAACAAGGCCCCGTTAATGTAGACCGGCAACTGGTAGAGTATCTGAACGAACCGTACATTCCGTTCGAACCCGAGCTCGGCGCAGCCATTCCGGCAACCAACAAAAAACCTCTGGTACGGGCTGACTTGCCCTACCCGCCTTTTAACCCGCACGACTTGAAAACAATCGGACCGGAAAGCTGGACAGACCGCCAACCGATATACGATGCCAGTGTCGGCGGTGTGATATTTAATATGATCTGGTCGAAATGGCAGCCGACGCCTAACCTGGACCCGAACACACCGAACTCATTCGAGCACGAAGGCAAAATCTGGCTGATCTCAAAGTCCAGAGAAAAACAAATTCGATGGTTCTCTGATCGGGGTATCAAAGTCACCGCTGTGGTTTACGGGACCCCGGAATGGGCCAGGCCGATTAACACATCAAGGGTCGGCAATGTACCGCTCATCGACCCGAAGTTCATCGCCCCTGATGACCCGAGTGGATTCGCAAGCTTTGCAGGCATGCTGGCTAAACGCTATAACGGTGCAAATGGTAACGGTCGAATAGTTAACTTTGTTATCCAGAATGAAGTCAATGCACTCGACTGGTTCAACCCCGGCTGTGGTGCTGAGAATGCCCCGTGTTCGGTAGATGATCGAATCAAAGCCTACGCAGATATCTACAACCAGGCTTATGACAAAATCATTGCAGAGCAACCTCAGGCCAGAGTGATGTATTCATTTGATCACCACTTCGGTTATGAATATAAGGATAATCAACGCTTCAGCTCGGCACAGCATTTTATAGAAGCACTGGAACCTATGGTAGGGAATCGCCAATGGCGTATTGCCTATCACAGTTATCCAGCCGACTTGTTCAACCCGGTGTTCGGCCCCTACGATTATCCG
Organism: Chromatiales bacterium; assembly: GCA_020631335.1. Taxonomy (GTDB): domain Bacteria; phylum Pseudomonadota; class Gammaproteobacteria; order Granulosicoccales; family Granulosicoccaceae. Next base: position 9,597 of record JAHDHK010000172.1, on the reverse strand, counting down.
AAGATCACCTTTGGCAATCTCGGTCTGCTGGCGGCTTATCTGCGCCAGAGATTTCCGAATAAACCACATTCCTGGGACATACACCTGACCGAAAACGGGCTTAACTCGGGCTCCCCGTCCTCAGATCAGCTGATGGAGCAGCAACTGCGTCTGGCAACCAGAAACGTCATCGGAACGCCGGGCATCGAAACCTTTTATTACCATCGACTAAAAGATCACGCTCACGAAGGCAACTTCACACCGGGACTTTTCGACCAGAACGGCAGATCCAAGCCGGCATGGGATACCTGGGCAAACAACAATCATTTTGATAGAAATCCGCCGGTACTTAACGACGGTTACGAACTATTGCCCTATGTAAAACTCACACGCTCTAAGCAGGCAAAGCACGCTCACTGGGCATCCACTCGCCTGCCGCCACCGAACTACACAGCCGAAGCGTCATTCCTGCTTTTGCGAGAGCCGACACCCGGCACCGCTATTCTCTATGAATGCCATGTAGAGCGAATCAAAGGCACCTACATCAGCCGCGATGTCAACTGCGAAGGCCACACCAACTTTGGACCGGTCGGGTATATATACAACGACTCCGCAAACGGTCGTGTACCTTTATATACCGTTAATATTCGAAAGGGTGCCAATTATTTGCTCAGCAACCAGGCCAACGAAGCAAACGGCACAGGTACTTTACTGGGTTATGTCGACAGCACACCGGTGGTGCCTCGCTCATTGCCTGCAAGAGATGCCTCGTACTTCGACACGACGCATGAAGGAAACGCACAGGGCAATGATCCGCAATCTACAGTACAACAAACAGCCGATGTAGAAACCAAGACCTCAAACTGGGGAGACTGCAAAAGCGAAGGTGGTACAGACTGCGGATTCCTTCAGTTCAACCACACTACCGGCCAGTCTCACAAACTTAATTGCAGAACTGAATATCTCGCCGGCACTGAAATTACACTGAGCTATGGCAACACCGAGAATGCCACCGTCGAGAATCTCCCAATAGACAGCGTGGGTACCAGCCCTACACAGAATATCAGCCTGAATATACCGGATGACTCTACCTGGGCATCGGTTACCCTGTCGACCGACACTGCCAACCTGGCTTCATGTGTATTGCTTAGCAAAGGCGGCCTGCCGCTTTCATCTGCACTGGATCAGAACAGATATGGACTGCTGTACAATGGTGGATTTGAATTATCTATCACTGACTGGGAATTCTGCGCTGAAGAAAGCACGTCGGAAAGTGCATATGAGGGTAGCCGCGCAGCAAGTGTAGAGTCCGGCAACTGTGTGTTTCAGGAAGTTGAAATCGAACCCGATCAGTCATACACGATGGTCTGTCACGCTTTGAGCAATAGCGGGGACACTACGATCGGACTGACGATGGCAAACAGTAGCTACCAGACCCTGATCACACAAAAAGAACCGGTCACAGAGGATTTCTATCAGCAGTTCTCTGCAACCCTCACCGCACCGGCAACCAGTTCTCACGCCGTGGTGAGTCTCACCACTACAGGCTCTGCCATGCTGGACAGTTGTTCTCTAAAACTCACCGCTGACGAATAATCCGTCGCAGACAGGCACCCTTCGAATGCACGTCGGGTGCTGGATTTCTGGATCAACTGCGCAGCCGCAATACAACTGAATGTCCCGGGTACTCTAGGATTTTACTCAATAGAATGCTGTGAATCGTTAATAAGCGCTTGCAGACCGCGGTGATGGTATTGAAACCTGCAATCCAGACTGCTACACACCAGCGCTCAAATATCGCTTTACAATACCCAGTGAATATTCACGCGCAATATTGCTGATAAACGATTGAAAATCCAATTCTGAACTCTCGTTCGCACCATCTGAGATCGTTCTCACCAGTGCAAACGGCAGATCGAATGACTCACATACCTGAGCGACCGCAGCACCTTCCATTTCCACACACGCAACCGTTGGCAATCGCTGTCGAATAGAATCAGAAACACTCGCCTCAGAGACAAATTGATCACCACTGGCGATGTCTGCCGTCATCACTGAAGGCACACTGATGCCAAATGCGGCGGCCGTATTCTTTTCAATGCAGCGCTCGAAATCCTGTGCAACGAATTGCTCGCATGCAAGTGTGAGTCTGTGACGCTGCTCGTCAGTGGTGCGAATCGACGCTCTTCCCAGCAGAGGAATTTCATGCTGTTCAATAATCGGCCTGGCATCCATATCGTGTTGATACAGGCTATCGGCGATGACGATATCACCGATACCGGCACGTTCGTCAAGTGCACCGGCCACTCCGGTAAACACTGTTTCGGAAACATCAAAATCACAAATGAGAGAAGTTGCAGTAATAGCGGCAGCCACTTTCCCCCAGTGTGAAAAAACAACAACCACCTCTCGATCACACAGACTACCGGTATAATAAACACGCGATCCCCTGTGAACTTCCGCCCTGTCATCCATCGCGTCAATCAGTGATGCATTCTCTTCATGCATCGCGCTCATGATTGCTATCGTCACTTGTTCAGCCTTCAGATTCGGACGAACAATAGTATCACCAGAAGTGCAGCAGACGGTATTGCTGCAACAGCACTATGTGCTTCGGTGCATTACCCCGGCCCCGCAAAAGCCATGATGCTGACAAACAGGCATATGCCGGTTATACGCTGGTTATTCGGATATCACAGTTGAGTGTACTATCGACGCTCCGATAAACGGCTGTCATGTGAGGCATAGGGATACTGCCGCAGGCTGCCGGGCACGGCAATTGGAAAGCGCAGATAGCCACTGACCAGAATTGCAAATGCGGTAAAAATGATCATGTTCTGCGCCACAAAGAAGCGCAAATACAGCTGCGGAAAAATCAGATAATGCGCGGCAATATACAGCAGACAGATCCCCCCGACCTCACAGACACGGCGCTGAAAGTCGTTAATATCAGGGTTTCGTTTCCACATGTATAAGGTAACTGCTGAACAAAACACAGTAACCAGATACATTTTACTAATCCAGCGCGGCGGAAAGAACAACGAATACACATAGTCTGAAAATGACAATGCCGCGCTGCTGTACTCACTGGGGTGGGTCGCAGACATCTCGGAGATGATGGCAAAATAATACAGCGTCTTCCAGCCGTAACTGTCAGCCCACTGCTGAATAGCCAGAAAAATACTCGCAACGATACAACCACACAGGATCACCGGCCCCCACTTGTGGATTTTTTCTGTCAGCAGCAACAACATCAGCATCAGCGCTGCAAATATAAACAGGTCGACGCGAACCAGCACCGAGACTGCAATCAGCGGCAAAAGCACATTGCTTTTCTTAACGTACGCGTAACAGATTAATGCCACCCAGAATGATGCAAGAGAATCCGCAAGGATCATTTGCATGACCTCCAGCTCCCGGGTGAACTTATAAAAAACCAGCGGCATTGCCATTTGCAGCACCGGGTGAATATGGCTTCGAAAAGCAAACCAGATAAACAAGAAGCACAAAATTATTGCGGTTGCAGAAATCACATGGCCGGCAGTGTACAAACTGACGCCGTGCTTGCCGGCAAAAGCCAGCAATGAATTGAATGTGACTCTTATCCGGTAGTAAGGCAGTTGCTCCATAAACGCATCTGCATCTTCATACATCACTGACCGATAGTGATCTCCCCGGGCTATCTTCTCAAACTCTCCGGCTGATAGCCTGCTCTCCAGTTCCGAGTATACCTTGGGATGTATTTCAGAATAAGGAGTTGAATTTAGAACCTCAGCCGACGCAGCGTACACCAGCATGTCCCATTCGGCATGTGGATTGGTGATCGACGAGTAATAAAAAAATGCCGAGCAAACTAACACCCAGACCAGGGCTATTCGCTGCATCAGGCGATTTGACAATAAGAGGCCAGTCATGCTGACACCATCATAGGGTTATAGACAGGTTTCGGAGACCACTTGTGATTGATAAAGCGCCTGACCGGGTTTTCCAGCAGGTAGAAAGAACAGACACCGGCAATAATGGATAACACCAATCCGGTACGATGGCCGCCGGGTATCGCCCAGGCGTACTCAAACATAGGCTGTTGCCACAAGTAAATGGAGTAGGAACAGGTACCAAGCCAGCACAACACCCGGTTGCTCAACACCGATTTCAGGATACCGCTCAAATCTTCAAGGTGGTTAACCGCCAGCGCCAGCACCACCGGTGCCAGTGTGAATCGCAGCCAGAGCGGTGTCACATACGCGTAGCAAAGCGGTGCCAGTATTATCAGAATTAAAAATACCCACAATGGCATTTTCCACCCTGCCCGTCGCTTCAATAATCCGTAACCGGCTGAGAGAAAGATGAAACTCGCAGCACTCTCCGTTCTGATCGACATCACCTCAAAGATCTCGGGGGTGCTGTCCTGCAGGTAGTAAACACAGGCAAAAGCAATCGAGCACAGTCCGATAAGCAACAACAGCCATGCCGAGCGCGTGATACTGACAAGAACCAGCGTCATGACACTCATCAATATATATGCGTGCTCTTCAACATTAAGAGACCAAAGATGCGCTGTTGACGTCTGAGTCTCCCAGATATTCGGACTAACCGGAATGTATGTTCTCAGGAACAGGAGCGAGGCGGGTAATTCAGCGGGATGGATCTCATTGGACATTGCAGCGGCCGCCGCAAACAATACAAGCACCAGAAACACCAGCGCGGGGAAGATTCTGCTGATCCTGCGGATGTAGAAATCCCGCAGCGACATGCGTTGCTCAAACAGGATGATGCTCATCAGCATTCCCGATAAGCAGAAAAAAACATCGACACCCATTCGACCTTCCTGGAGAGCCGAAAAATTGTAAAAATGGTCACACAAAACCAGCCCGATAGCCAAACCACGCCAGCCATCCCATACTGCTACCCGCGGCACGCTGTGTGAGTTACCTGGATTGTTTTGAGTCACTGATCACTCTTGCGTGTATACAGCAGCGGTAGTTTTAGTTGTAAGGTAATGCGGTTGAACCGGAGTTCCGGGCACCATAGAAATGCTATCGCCCACCATCAGGGCCACTTGAGCACTCTGACACTCTCATGTATTGATGGGAAACACTTCCGTTGATGAAAACGTGAACTATTTCACAATTAGCAGACACATTTCCATCAAAAGACCAAACCCGACCGATGCGGTCCGATCACCTGACAAGCTGTAACGCACGCACAACGGAGTATCAGGCGTGCGTATTATATTTAAAGAAGGGTTTCAAAGAATGTAAATTCACAGATGTTCGCATTGAATAGCCAAACTGCCTCCCCCGTGTACCGCCACACCCTGCGAACTTGCAAACCGATCCCATACCATTACGCCGTTGAGGAACTGCAGCACAATGCAATCTGTGCGCTGAACACCGGGTTGTATCCGGTTCAGGTGTTGGACTGAGCAGACAGCGTCGACCACATCAGCATCATCTGAATGAGTTCCCGCCACGGGGATCACCTTAGGGGTGACATGCCAACCTGTACTTCAACGCCACCGACAGCCAACCGACAGTTCTCAATCCTGCAGCGATTTACCGCTGCATCGGGCATTCCACCACGGGTCCCGCGACCGTGCCAGCTTGATCTTATCTCCGCGAGTAATAAATGGGAAAACTGGCGGTTATGGCGTTCATACGCTTTGTCCGTATTGATTACAAATAATTTCAGCCCTGGGTGAAAGTGCATCCCGGGGAAAAAGGCAGATCAGTTGTTCCTCGCAACACTGTCGCGACATACCATTCGTTATTTAAAGTTTTATGCTTCGGCGACTGCGCTTCGATCATCTCAAACAGCAAACACCTAAAAATGTTAATAGACGGACTTCAATACGCCAACTGGTCAGAAAAAATATTCAGGCAGCTACGCGAAGGCGGAGTTGATGCAATTCATGTGACCATTGCCTACCATGAAAATTTTCGCGAATGTGTATTGAATTTTGAGCAGTGGAACCGCTGGTTTGAACAACACTCCGGGCTTATTGTCAGAGGTTTAACAGCCAGCGACATAGACGATGCAAAAGCCACCAACAGAACCGCTGTATTTTTCGGCTTTCAGAACCCCAGCCCGATCGAAGATGATATCGGACTGGTAGAGATAGTTCATCGCCTGGGCGCCCGGTTCATGCAGCTCACTTATAACAATCAATCCCTGTTAGCCACCGGCTGCTATGAATCTGAGGACAGTGGCGTAACCAGAATGGGCAAACAGGTAATCAGGGAAATGAATCGAGTCGGACTTGTCGTCGATATGAGTCATTCAGCTGATCGTTCCACTATTGAAGCTGCAGATATATCCGAACGGCCCATAGCGATTACGCATGCCAACCCGCACAGCTGGCATCCTGCACTGCGCAACAAGCGCGATGATGTTATTCGCGCAGTGACACAAAACGGTGGCATGCTGGGTTTTTCAATTTACCCGCATCACCTCAAAGACAGCTCTAATTGTACTGTTGAAAGTTTCTGTCAAATGATTGCAGACACAGCCTCCCGGTTCGGAATTGAACACCTGGGCATAGGCACTGACCTGTGTCAGGATCAGCCAGACAGTGTTGTAGAATGGATGCGTGTTGGAAGATGGTCGAAAGAAATCGACTATGGAGAGGGTTCAGCCGACAATGCAGGATTCCCCCCCATGCCGGAATGGTTCACAGACAACAGGGATTTCAACAATATTAAGCAGGGACTACTCAAGGTAGGCATGAACGCTACCGAAGCTGACGCAGTCATGGGGGGTAACTGGTATCGCTTCTTTGCGGAGAATTTCAGCCCGCTGCCCTGATATTCGACCAAGAGACTTATCATTGATGTACGCCGTAACAGCCGCACCTGACCATACTCACACCTGAAGCAGCGGCCGTCCTGAAACGGCCGCAGTGAGTTACCAAAAACAAATAAACCTGCGCGCTATAACTCGTCGACCTCATCTGCAGAGGGAGGAATCCAGCCACGCTTTTGCTTGCCGCCAAATGCAGTAGAGTTACCAGACAACTGCTCGTCCTGTAACTTCAGCATTTCATTAACGCGATCAATATAAGGCTGATTCTCCTCCCACGGAATTTCGTGGTCGTATACTTCGGCCACATTGCGCAGTGCAAATTTATCGAACTCTATGAAGTCTGCAATTTTGCGTTGTGCATCGTGCGGATGAGCACCCAGTGCCTCTAATGCAGATCTTGCTGCGCGGGTTGCACTATCGAAAGTATCTCTAATGATATCCTTGGCGCCAGCAGCATACAGGCGGTACACATGGTTGCGGTGCACGGCGCGCGCAACAATGTGGACATGCGGGTAATTAGCACTTACATAACGAGTCAGCTCGGTGATGTGATGCTCATCATCTATCGCTATCACCAGCATACTGGCTGAGTCAATTCCCGCTGCGTGTAACAAATCAGGGCGGGTAGCATCACCGAAAAACAGTTTCAGCCCTAACTTACGCAGATTCTCCAGCCGTACAGAATCGACATCCACAACGACTGTCTTGTAACCGTAAGATCTCAACACCCGGTTGACCACACCTCCAAAGCGACCGTGACCGGCAATTATGACGCTGCCGGTCTCATCTATCTCATCGGCCTCTTTGCTGTCATCGTTTATAAATCTGGGGGCGATCAATTTGTCGTAGAGAATAAACAGCGCCGGTGTCAGCAACATAGACAGGGCAACGACTAATAACAGTCGTTCAGATACAGATGCCGGAATAACTGAGTTGGCGACGGTAAAGGACAGCAGTACGAAACCGAATTCCCCGGCCTGAGCAAGTCCCAGTGCGACGAGAAACTTGTTAGCGCCTCTAACCTTGAAAGTCACCGCCAGCACATAGAGTATAATTGCTTTCAGGGCTAGAAGGCCTGCGGTCAAGGCCAGAATCTGGAATAGATTGTCCCACAATAAAACGAAATTAATCGTGGCACCTACCGTCATAAAAAACAGCCCCAGCAACAATCCTTTGAACGGCTCAATATCACTTTCAAGCTCGTGTCGATATTCGCTGTTTGCCAGAACCACTCCCGCCAGAAACGTTCCGAGCGCAGGCGACAAACCGACTAACGTCATCAGCAACGCAATAGCAACCACAAACAATAAAGCTGCAGCGGTAAAAATCTCTCGAAGCTGTGCCAGTGCAATAAACCGGAACAAAGGCCGGGTAAGATATTGTCCGCCGACGACTACGGCCGCGATAGCAATAATAGTTACCCCTGCCCTCTGCCAGCCCGGCAGAGTTTCAATAAAACCGGGACCACTGTCTGCATGACTATCATCATGGCCGGCAGAACCACCATGACCGTCACCTCCACCATGGCCGGCATTGGCTGAGTGATCACCGGTAGCGGCAACATCCATCAGTTCAGGCATTGCCAGCAATGGAATCAGCGCCAGCATCGGAATGACGGCAATGTCCTGAAACAAGAGCACTGAAAAGCTCGCCTGGCCACCGTCACTCTTCATCAGGCCCTTTTCATTTAGCGTTTGCAATACAATGGCCGTAGACGATAACGACAACACCAGTCCGATACCCAGCGCTATTGTCCATGGCTGTCCGAACAACATGGCAATACCTGTGACTGCAGCGGCTGTTAGTGTGACCTGCAATCCGCCCAGCCCGAGTAGTTTATGACGCATTTGCCATAATGCTTTTGGCTCGAGTTCAAGCCCGACCAGAAACAGCATCATCACTACACCAAATTCCGCAATATGCTGAATGCTGACCACATCAATATGCAAGGCATTCAATATCGGTCCGAGCACGATGCCCGCCATCAGATAGCCAAGCACTGAACCCAGCCCGAGGTGTGAGGCAATGGGTACTGCAATGACACCTGCAACCAGAAACAGGAAGCTAACCAGCAACAAACCGCTCATTCATTTTCTCCAGTCAACCCGGGCAGATCTTCAAAGCCAATCGTATCCAGCGTAGAAGCGCTGGCGATATTGAGATGATCATCCCGCAGGGCTTTTATCAGCGAGACAAACCCGTTCGCGTGCTGCTCTATCCGTTGTGAATCTTCAAAATGAAGAGAGTTGTAAAGCACATAGGGCGTAATGAATTCCATTTTGCAAAGTGTGGCAGTCTGCTCAAACGGTGTCAGAAAGGTTCGAAGTTCAAAGTGCTGATAACCATCTGCCGAGTAGGCTTGTCGTGATCCACCCGCAGTCACTGCCAGCATAAGCTTTTTACCTTTGAGACTATCGCCATCTTTGCCGTAGGCAAATCCGTATTCAAGGACAAGATCAATCCACTCTTTCAGCAGCGACGGCCCCGAATACCAGAACACCGGAAATTGCAGCACCACGACATCATGGTCAAGCAGTCGCTGTTGTTCTTTATCAATATTTATATTGAATCGGGGATACTCAGCATAGAGGTCAACCATATCAATATCACTTACCCCACTGACCGCACGCTGCATTTGAGTGTTCGAGTGCGAATGCTGATGACCGGGATGTACATAGTAGAGGATCACACTTGACATATGATTTTCCTGTTATGAATTTCTTTCATCTGACGCTTACCGTCAGTGCCCGCGATGCTGTACACCGGGTGCCAGTGCGCGCTGCTGGCAAAGTCGTTGTTGCACCCAGGAAAACGTGA
>JAHDHK010000171.1 GCA_020631335.1 Chromatiales bacterium | reverse complement strand
CGTATAAAAGGGTAGGTGTCGCGTCCGTCACCACCGAGATTCATGGGCAGAAAGTAAAGCGAATTAACGTCTTCGGAGGCGAGGTAGTTAACAGCACCAATGATACCCTTGGCACTATCGGGATTCGCGCTGTTGGTAAATAGCGGGTCACCTTCCTGCCAGTCGGCAATGTGTGGTTCGTAGTGATGAACTCCCTGGAATAACACACCGGTGCTCACGCCACCCGGTTGATCGAAGGTGTTGTCAAAGCCGCCATAGCCGAATAAATTTTCCGGGCTGTCGACACCGCCTTTAATCCAGTAGGGACCATCGGCAAACTTCAGATAATGCTCACCGGTATAACCGAGACGACCGACTGACAAAAATCCCGGATCGTCCGGGCTGTTTTCAGCCACATTGAAAGTGCCGGTTTCGCCGTCTGAGGGCAGGGCAGTGCCTTCGTCTTCACTGACGGCAATATTGTCACCGCTGCGAAAAGATACTTCGTATTGCCATTCACCGACTTCATCGGCGGAGAATTTAACCCGCCACACAGAGCCGATCCCGCCACCTTCTCCATCACCGGCGAAATAACCGGGCACAACGTAGCTATTGCCACCGGGGCTGGTGAATGTCACGTTGTAGCGGATATCTAAAAACGGGTTAGGCGTGTACTGTGCTTCACTCATCACTGCGGCAGCACCCGAGTTATCAACGATAATCGGGTGCCATTTTTTCAGTGTGCCACTGACGTTTACATCTGCCAGTGTCGAAGTTGAAAATATTATTGCGAGCGCGGCAGTTGACAGGCGCAGCATCGGCGTCAGCCTTGGTGTTGGATTGACATCGGTTACTGCGGTTACCGTGCCAAAATGCCGCCACAGCCGGATTGCGATCAGTAAAACTTGCGATGCATGGCGGGTTTAGTGTTTTTTGGCTGTTGCCCGGTGCTTTTAGTAAAGGGGTGTGGCCGCTCAGCGCTGTGTATTGGCGCTGAAAACCGGCACACCGAATTCCCGGTGACAGATTTCAGCCAGTGCGCGGACGCCCTTTTCGATGGTCTCGAGCGGCGGATTGGCAAAGCATAAACGGATGTATTGACTGGCATCGCTTTGCAATGACCACTCAGGCCCGGGATTGATCGCCACTCCTTTTGCTTCGGCGGCCCGAGCCAGCGCTGCGGTATTAACCGGGTCCGGCAGTCTGACCCATAAAAATATCCCTCCCGGAGGCGACTGATATTCCGCGCTGGTGCCGAATTCGCGGTCAATAGCAGCGCAAAGCGTATCCAGTTTTACTTTGAGGTTGCGGTTGAGTGTGGCGAGGTGTTCGTCAAAGTGCTGCGCACAGTATTCTGCCAGCAGCATTTGTTCAAGCGCGCCGGAGCCGGCGTCCGTTTTCAGTGACAACAACTGCGATAGCAGCGACCAGTCGGCCACGGTGTAACCCACGCGCAGCGCCGGTGCGATAGTTTTTGAAAACGATCCGACATGAATCACGCGTCGTGTGCTGTCCAGCGCGTAAAGTGAAGGCGGTCGCTGCCCGTCCCAGATCAGATCGGCGTAGCATTCATCTTCGAACACCGGCACATTGTATTGCGTGGCCAGTAGCAACAGATGTTCGCGACGGGGCTGAGTCATGATCACCCCGGTGGGGTTGTGTACAGTGGGAATGGTGTAGATGTACGCGGGTGTGGTGCCGGCATCGGACAGTCGGGCAAGGACAGTCTCGAGGTGGCCGGTATCCATCCCGTGTTCGTCGACATCGACAGTTTCAATGTTAACCTTCAGCCGTTGCAGTCGACTGATAACACCACCGTAGTTTGACTTCTCGATGATAACTGTTTGTGGTTTAGTGCTGTCTGATGACAGTAGTGCTTCGTTAATAAGATCGATAGCCTGCAACGAACCGGAGTTCAGCAATATATCGTCGGGGCTGCTGTCGATACCGGAATACTTTTTGAGCTTTTCCACCAGGAATTCCCGTAGTGGCAGATATCCCTGCGGGCCGCTTTCAAGCGCGTAGGTAGCCAGTGTTTTACCTTCGCGCTGCAGTACGTTGCTACAGGCTTCTACCAGTTTGTCCAGCGGCAGGGAATCGGGGTCGTTATGACCGCCAACAAAGTTATACTTGGGAAAGCCGCTCCACCTCGCACCGGCGGGTGCAGGAAGGTGCTTTGGCACTACAGTAGAAAAATCGAATGTCACGGGTTGAGCTCATTGATCCTGTGTGCATTCAATTTATCACAACCGGTAGGACTGACACCGGAAAAAAAAACGGCCCGCTCTGGAACATCGAGCGGGCCGTTTTACTACAACGTGGTACTACTGGTGAGCGTAATTACACACCAAGGGATCTTACAGTGGCCATGTTCAGGTACTTATCCACTGGCAGACCTTTAGCGCGTTGGTAGGCATTAACAGCGCGCATAGTGTCAGAACCGATGGTTCCGTCGATGCTGCCCGGGTTGTAACCCGCTGCTTTCAGTGCTTTTTGAATACCCATGATCCGGCTGCTGGTCATGTTGGTTTCGCACAGAATTTCACGCCATTCCATAGAACCTTCACTGACGAGCTGCTGAGTAGTCACATCTTTATAGCGCGCAGGAATTTTGATACGGCGTTCCTGAGCAGGTGCAGCAACTTCAGTCGTGGTGATGGTCTTGTACTGCGCTGGAATAGTGACTGTGCGAGTGGTGGCAGCAGTAGCAACAACACGCTTCTCTACTGTCTTGTATTCAGCAGGGATAGTCACAGTTTTAGTAGACGCAGGTGACTTGAGTACACGCTTCTGAATAGTCTTGTACGAAGCAGGTATTTCTACCAGACACATGATCTCGCCTGACTGTGCATCGATCTTTTGAATCGGACCGGTGCCTTTTTTCCACACAGTGTGGGCCGGCTTTTCAAGGACACGGGTAGAGACTGTTTCGTATACCGCAGGTACCTGCTGAAGCTTGGTGGTAGCAGGCTTAACGAGGACACGCTCGGTGACAGTTTTATAAGTCGCTGGCACAGTTTCAATGCGCTCTGAAGCTTCTTTAACCAGAATGCGCTTGCTGCCGGCCTTGTAGCTCGCCGGGATTACTTCGATACGCTCACCTGACTCTTCCACCAGCTGACGTGTAGATACTGTCTTGTACTTTGGCGCGTTCCATACACGGGTGAAGCATTGACCGGGCTTGGCATCGGGTGGAACCAGGCTGTTATCGGCCATTGGCATTTCAACAGACTTGGCTGCGGCGATTGCCGGCAGTTTCGGTGCTGGCATTTTTGCTTGTGGTTGGCTGGCAACAGGCATCTTGCTGACAGGCGCAGGTTGCTGTCCGCCGAATGACGAGCAGCCGGACAGGGCCGCAACTAAAACCGCAACTGAAGCGACTGTTGCAAGGCGGTTGACTTTCAATAACATCTAACGTCTCCGAAAAAATAAGTAGGTGCAATGGTCGCCGTGTGTTTTTGTTCGGCGCCGGTGGAATAGCCCGTTAGTCAGCGATGTGATCAGTTGTCCCAAGGGTAGTCAGCTGCGCACTTGACCGCGGTCATTCTGGTTGCCGTAACGGCGGCTTTGTCAGTTACTTGCGTACCTAAACATTGTTAAATCAATGTAAAATCGCTCAAGAAAAATAAAGTCAATAGATTCAGATTTTTACCGTACCCGGCTTTATACTTGGCGTTGGCTGCGATACGGTAGTTCTACGGAAAAAGGTTTCGATTTTTTATGGCGCGCAAAAGGCTGGTAGTGGAATTTGGGATGGGCACCGATCTGCATGGTCAGGACTATACAAAGGCTGCAGTTCGCGCATTGCGCGATGCGCTTTGGCATAACTCCCTGTCGCTGGTGCCGGCACTGGGTTACTCCCGGGACGACATGCAGGTAGAGGTAGAAATAGGCGTCGCCCGGCCCGATCAAGTTGACCATGCGGTAGTGGCGGAAGTGCTGCCCTATGGCAGTGCCACAGTAAGTGTGGTGAAAGGCGGACTTGATATTCCCAATGACGACAACAGCAATATCACGGTGGTGGCGAATGCTGCGGCAGTGGTTTATCTGGAAGTCGATGAAGCGGGAGCAGCCTGATGCCAATGAAAAGAATCATCCTCGAGATGGGCACCGGTAATGATCTGTATGGCGAAAACTACACCAAGGCGGCCTGTCGTGCGGTTCAGGACGCATTGCATCACAGCTCATTGATACTCTTTCGTTCGCTGGGGGTAAACCGCGATGATATGCGCATTACCGTGAACGTCGGGGTGCAGCAGCCTGATCAGATTGATGCAGCGACAGTCGCTGCTGAAATCCCGTTCGGCACTGTCACGGTAAACGTCGTGACCGGTGGCTTAAACGTGGTCGATGAGGATAACGGCACCACCTCCGTCGTTGCTACAGCCGGTATCGCGGTCTATCTGGATTTACCCGAGGCGCGTTTCGTACTGCCGGCCGGGTAGCTCAATATACGGTTTGCCTGAGCGGTACGGCAGTCGCCAGCCAGACTGACTTGCCGGCTAAGAGGCGGCTTTTCAGACATTACCCTGACGGTGCTTAACTGAATTCAGCATCAGGTACCCGCTCGCACAAATTGCCGCCGAGAGTGATATCAGGGCAAATAGCGGCAGCACGTTATCGGTCAATAAAAGGCTGACCATCAGGGTCAGGAGTATGCCGGTAAAAATCTGTACGGTGCCGGTAAGCCCGGATGCAGTGCCAGCCAGCTCATGTCGAACACTCATTGCGGCAGAGGTCAGGTTGGGCAGACAGATACCATTGCTGAAAGCAATGAGTTGCATCGGCAGAAAAAGCGCGAGTAAAGAATCCGATGCAGACAATACCCAGAACAGAATCGCACCCGCTACCGCCGGTATCACACTGAAACCGATCATCTTTCGGGTGCCGAATTGTTGAGAGTAGCGTCCGGCAATGAAGTTGCCACTCAGGTATCCGATGGCCACCATGCTGAACCAGATGCCAAACGTAGAGGCGCTGTAACCACGCAGTTCCATGGCAACATAAGGCGCGCCGGCCAGAAAACTGAAGTACATGCCTACCGCTCCGCACATAATCAGCAGGTACGCCTGATATTCTGACTCTGCCAGTAGTACACGTGTGCTGGGCAGAAAAGGTGCTTTTGCACCCGCTGTGCGCACGAGTGTTTCATTCTGGTACAGATAACTGAGCAGTGCGAACAGAATACCCAGCGCTGCCAGTAGTGCATACATAAAACGCCAGCTGCTGACATCGGTTATGTAGCCGCAAACCGCGGGCCCGAACATCGGGCCGACCATCATCGCCGTATTCATATAACCGATGGCACTGGCGGCTTTGTCCTGGCTGTGGACGTCGCGCATGATGGTGCGGGTGAGAAACACACATACAGCCGCGCCGAAGCCTTGTACAAAACGGCCGATCAGCAGCGATTCAATTGAACCGGCAGCCGCGCAGATAATACTGCCTGCAGCGAACACCAGCATGCTGCCGATCATGACCGGTCGACGCCCGATTTTATCGGACAGATTGCCCAGAGCCAGCTGCGAGATCATGGTAGCGAACAGGTAAACCGTCAGTACCAGTTGGGCGACACCGTAGTCGACTGCGAGCTCTTTCATCACCGCGGTATTCGCAGGCAGTACCCCGTTGAGGGTTATCGGGCCCAGGGCCGAAATACCGACCAGTAACAGTAATGGAGGTTGAATCGGGGTCAAAGCGCCAGAGGTGCCGGCCTTTTGATCAGCAAGAGAATGATGCATCGGATTTATGAAAAGGCGGCTGGCGTGTCAGATGGGGCCGGCATAATTATTCAATGCCGGCGCGTGGCAGTACATTAACACAGCAGTGGTATCATGCGCCGGCATCGATAAGCTATTTCTCCCTGGCAGGCATTGAATCAATTATGAGTAGTTTTTCCAGTCAGCCTCGAGTGGTCGTCATCGGGGCGATGAATCTCGATGTGCTGGCAACTGCCGGAAGCACTGTCAGAACCGACGACTCGACCCCGGGCCGGATCAGGTTCACTGCCGGTGGCGTCGGCCGCAACATCGCTGAAGCGCTGGCCAGGTTATCGGTAGATACTCATCTTTACTCCTGTATCGGCGACGATGTAGCGGGCAATCAGTTGCTGCAACTGTGTAGCGGCGCCGGCCTCGATACCGGGCATGTGTCAATACTTGAGGATCAACCCACTCCTGTGTACGTAGCGATTAACAGTAGCGCAGGAGCACTACTGCATGCAGTGTCAGATATGTCACTGGCAGAGCAGATGAATCTCGATCGTTTTCCGGGGTTGCCGCAGGATATCGCCGACGGTGATTATTGTGTAGTTGATGCCAACCTGTCTCCTGATGTGTTGGTTCAGGTCGCGGCTCTTTGTGAACATACACCATTGGCCGCAGAGTCAGTGTCTGTAGGTAAGTGTGAAAGACTCAGGCCGTTGTTACCCGTGCTGGATATACTGAAGGTCAATAAAAAAGAGGCAGCACAACTGGCGCAATGTCACGACCGAACCGATGTGCAGGCGCTTGCTGTTGCCGTGTTGCAGCTGGGCCCGAAAGGCGTGCTGATGACACTCGGCTCGCAGGGCGTTCTGTATGCTACACACGTAAACAACAATCCTGTCGTTCACATGGCCACCGCACCCGATGCGAAAGTTAAAAGCGTCAATGGTGCCGGTGACGCGTTGCTTGGCGGGTTTCTGGTTGCCACACTGGCCGGTTGTGATGTTCCCGGAAGACTACAATGGGGGACTGCGTCGGCGCATCTTTCGCTGGAGTCTTTCAGTGCGTGTTCCGAACAGTTGTCACTGCAAAAGATACAGGAGATGTCACTATGAAATCACAATCTGCAGAAGCTTTACTGAGTGTATCTGAAGAGGTTGCCGATGCACTGGCGGATCACCGGCCGGTGGTGGCACTCGAGTCGACCATCATTTCTCACGGCATGCCGTACCCGCAAAACGTTGAAACCGCACAACTGGTTGAGTCGACTGTACGCGAGCATGGCGCAGTACCGGCTACCATTGCGATTATGGATGGGCGGTTGTGTGCGGGGCTGAACGCTGAACAAATCAACCGGCTGGGCAAGGCCGGTCACGCAGCGCTCAAAGTGAGCAGGCGGGACATTCCGTTTGCACTTGCTGATAGCGCAACCCTTGGTGCGACTACGGTAGCAGCCACCATGATTGTTGCCGGCATGGCGGGTATCCGTGTCTTTGCAACCGGTGGTATCGGTGGTGTACACCGCGGGGCAGAAACCAGCTTCGATGTATCTGCCGATTTGCAGGAGCTTGCGAACACCGATGTTGCGGTGGTTTGTGCCGGCGCCAAATCAATTCTTGATATAGGACTGACACAGGAGTACCTGGAGACACACGGTGTGCCGGTCATCGGTTATCAGAGCGAATGCTGGCCGGCGTTCTACACCGCGAAAAGCGAGTTTTCTGTCGACTACAACCTGCAGACAACTCAGGCGGTAGCCAGTGCATTACGCTATAAATGGCAACTGGGTCTGCAGGGCGGGGCGCTGGTGTGCGTGCCGGTGCCTGCGCAATATGAACAGGATGCGCAGGAAATAGAACAGGTCATTGTGACCGCACTGGCCGATATGCAGGCTAAAGGAATTACCGGTAAGGACACCACGCCGTTTCTACTGGCCCGAATTGCTGAAATGACCGATGGCGAGAGCCTGGACACCAATATAAAACTGGTGTTGAACAATGCCGCGGTTGCCGCGCAGATAGCAGTAGATTATTCGTCTTTGTGATGACGTTCGTTCCAGGCGTTGTCACCTGAATTGAGTGCGGTGGAGGTAACCGTTCGACGGTTGTTGATCATTTCGCGATACAACGTGAAAAGTCCGGTGGCAATAACAATCCCTGAGCCGATTACTGTCAGTAAGTCCGGTACTTCTGCAAAAATAAAGTAGCCCAGTGCAATCGCCCACAGCAAACTGGTGTACCTGAACGGCACCACATAGGCCACTTCACCGCTGCGCATGGCCATCACAATGAACTGATAGCCGAAGAACAGAAAAAAGGCGGCCATTAACAACGTGCCGAGTTGCCCTGTGGTGACTGGCTGCCAGTCTCCCTGAGCAGTAGCGATAATCGACCCTGCAATAGTAATAACAGTGGCGGTCGCGACGGACACCAGTAAAGACGGTAATTGAGAGGGGAGCTTGCGGGTAAACAGATCTCTGGCTGCTGCAAAACCGACCGATAACAGCATGATTAACGAGGCGGTGTTAAATCCTTCGAGCCCCGGGCGGATAATCACCAGCACCCCACAAAAACCGATGGCAATCGCAATCCAGCGTCGCCAGCCCACAGGTTCGCCGAGAAAGATGGCGGCCCCCAGTGCGACTGACAACGGCAGTGCCTGTAAAATAGCTGAAATGGTGGCAAACGGTAATAGTTGCAGGCAGTAGAGAAAGGTCAGTGTGGCACAGACCTCCATCACCGAACGCAGTGCTACGGTTATGTTCAGCAGTTCATTGATGCGTTTAATCAACCCTTGCTGCCAGATGACAACAATAAGCAGCGCTGACAACATCACGCCGCGTACCGCCATAATCTGCCCGACGCTCAACGCACCATCGAGTGATTTGACAAACATGTCGTTGACGACGAAGCCCATCATCGAAAGCATCATGTACAGACTGGCTTTTACATTGGCAGAGAGCGGAGCCTGACTCATGAAGGCCGGGAGTCGTTTAAAAACACCGCTGCGTTACCCGCACTTATAGAGGCACTGCCGATAATGTATTTCTTATCGTCGGGCAATGTGGCTGTTTCGGGCCCGTAGTTAAAAGCAAAGGTCAGCGGACCATAATGACTCACCCGCAGCCCGTCATCGCAGTTCATCACACCAATACCACTGGTGATAAGCTTGTCCTTGATGTATGTTTTGAGAGAGTCGGGTTTCAGGCAGCAATTCAGATAATGAAATCTGCCGTGGGCATAACTGAAACCCCAGCCGTCATCGAAAGTACTCTGTGGTGTGATGTCAGATTCTATTTGTTCACGCCACCGATGTGCGCTCAGTGAACGGGTGCCTGTCTGCAGTTCTGCAAAGTCCGGTAACGACTCTGTGCGAACCACCCGCAACGGAATCAATTGTTGAAGCGGCCCCGGTGGCAGTGCATCGGGTATTGAAAATTCTTCTGATTTACTGCCGCTGCGAGGACCGATCAAGACTGTCGCATCGGTTTTGTGCAATGAGTTGATTAACGACTGACTGATCGAGACGCTATTGGCGAGCACAACAAACTGATACGCATTAAGATCAGCCTGTGTCGACACAATATCAACATTGACACCGCACTGTCGTATTGCACCATACACCGCAAGTACCCATTGCAACGGTTCAAAGTTATTACCCTGTGGTTGAATGCGACACATATGATCGCCGCTGTAATCAAACACAATTGCCACACTGCTTTCGCGTTGAACGTTAGTCGGGATATGCTGCTGAATCACTTCCATGTCTTTGACGAGTTGGCGGATTTCATCGGCGGCGGTATCTTCGCTGCTGTCTGCGCGTAACAAACCGGTGTGCATCTGCTCCTGTGCATAAGGCAGTTGCCGCCACCTGAACCACGACATCACCTCCGCGTGGTGTGCAAGTGCCTCCAGTCCCCATAGCCGTACCATCCCATCGAGTGGAGCCGGGTTGTGCGGGGCCCAGTTAACCGGGCCCGGTTGCTGTTCAATAATCCACATTCTGCCGCGACCGACCCCGCGATACAGATCGTGGTGAAAGGTCGAGGAGTCCGGGTGACCGGTGCGAAACCACTTCTGTTGATCCTGTAGATCGGTACCGTCTCGATCGAGAAAGCCCAACGGGTAGTTGTCCCAGGTGGCGATATCGAGATCGGCTGCCGTGGTGTAGTGATCAAACTCGGTAAAGTTGCCCATGTAGTTATGCAACAGGTCGCAACCGGGGGAGTATTGTCGAAGTATGTCTGTCTGCAGTCGATTGAACGAGGCTACCTGGTCCGACGAAAAGCGCCAGAAGGCCAGTCTGTGTGCCGGGTTGAGTTCGGTGACTGCACCACAGGGGAGGTCGACTTCATCAAAGCTGCGATACTCCATGCTCCAGAACACATTTCCCCATGCGGTGTTGAGTGCATCGATGTTGTCATAGCGCTGCCTGCACCAGTGTCTGAACTGATGCGTTGCATCTTCTGAGTAACTGGCAATCGTACTATGGCATCCGTATTCATTGTCGGTCTGCCAGGCAATTAAAGACGGGTGACTGCCGAACTCACTGGCAATTCGCGTAACTATACGACTGCATTCTTCGCGATATATCTTTGATGAAAAACAGTAGTGCCGGCGTGAACCAAAACCGCGAGTCTGTCCGTGTTCATCCACTGCCAGTATGGACGGGTGTTCATCGATCAGCCATTTCGGCGGAGTAGCGGTGGGCGTGCCCAGCACCACCTGCAGCTTATGTGCATGCAGTACATCAAGCGCACGGTGCAGCCAGTCGAATTGGAAGTTACCTCTCGAGGGTTCCAGTCTGCTCCATGCGAACTCACCAACCCTCACTACCGACAGGCCAAGCTCTCGCATATGAGCGGCGTCTTTTTCCCAGGTGTCTTCCGGCCAGTGTTCCGGGTAGTAACAAACCCCAAGTTTCATCATTGCCAGCTCGCGAGGATGATCGTTGTCGTCACAGAGATATTATTCACAGGAAATTTCCAGTAACAAAGCGGCTTGCGCCGGCATGATCGGTAAAGTCAGGCCGAATGTCATTAGCGCTTCCCCTGAGATCTTCACCTGATTGTTTAACCATTCAGGCACGTGTTTGGAATAATGCCCGAAGTAGTCTGCGTTGTTACTGACTAACTTAACAGTGTATAAACGTTCGCTGACCAAACCGGTCGGCACCAGCTTGCCGGGCGCGGTTTGCTCAAGGCTGTCGGTGGCGATAACAAACCACAGTGAGTGTTGCTGATCGCTCGATACCAGGCCGCTTTGAGTGAGCGAGGTATGCCTGCAGTCCAGTCGCCAGGTGGTGCTGTGCGCTATCCAGTCACGATGCTGTTTGTATACATTCACATAGTGCTGTAACTGCTGTTGTTCATCTTCGCTTAAATGTCTGGCGTCAACCTCAAAGCCGAGCTGTCCCTGCAGTGCGACTACAGCGCGTGTGTGCAGATCGATACTGCGGCCGGTCAGGTGCGCCTCTTCATGTCCGATATGCGCGCCCATGATTTCGGGTGGATTAAAAATGCTGTAACCGCGCTGTATTTTTACGCGATCAATGGCGTCGATTGAGTCGGAAGTCCAGACTCTGCCCGTGTGCGCCAGCACTCCCCAGTCTGCTCTTGCCCCGCCGGAAGAGCAGCTTTCTATTTCCAGATCCGGAAAATTGTTATTCAGTCGTTCCATCAGTGCATAACTGCCGACAGGCTGTTTATGCATTTGCGATTGTTGTCCATCGCCGGCCATGACCAGGTCGCGGTTGAAGTCCCATTTGATGTAGTCAATGTCATACTCTTCTAACAGTGCGGCTATGTGTTGGTATAAATAGTCCTGCACCTCGGGTAACGCCATGTTAAGCACCAGTTGATGACGTGCCAATGGCGTCTGCACTGCATCAAGGTGCAACACCCACTGTGGATGGTTGCGATACAAATCACTGTCGGGGTTGACCATTTCGGGTTCGAACCACAATCCGAACTGCATGCCGGCCTTGCGTGTATGTTCTACCACCGGCTTTAAGCCCTGTGGATAAACCGTTTTATCGACCCACCAGTCACCCAGGCCCGCGTTATCGGCGCGGCGCGCCGGAAACCAGCCATCGTCCAGCACAAAACGCTCGGCGCCGAGTTCGGCGGCGGCGTCTATCAGTGCTTTGAGCTTGTCGATATCGTGATCAAAGTACAACGCCTCCCAGCTGTTTGCATGGATCGGACGGGGAGTTCTGCTCCACTGCGGCAGAATCTTATCGCGTGCGAAAGTATGCATGGCCTGACTGGCAGCATTGAGCCCGTATCCATGAGACAGATGAAAAGCAGGTGCGGTGAATGATTGCCCCGGCTCTAGTACAAGTTCCCCCGGATCAAGGGACACACCGCATTGCATAGCCAGCCGGCCATCACCCAGTTGCTCTATCAGGGTTCGGTGGCTGCCACTCCACGCCAGTTGTGCAGCGATAACCTCACCTTGTTGTTCGCTGAATCCTTCAGTGCCTGCAACTATACCGGGGTAGAGTTCATGGCTGGTGCGACCCCGGTTGTTTTCCAACAGCAATCGGCCGGTGCCAATGCTTTGCCTTTGGGGTTGGAACTCCAGCCCCCATCTGCCGGTAAGGTAGAGGCATTCGGAAAATGATTCGGGCAACGGCCACGACGCGCTGGCCAGCCAGTCGACGGTATAAGCGGTTGCACCTTCATTGGTAAGAGCAGTGGTCACAGATAACACGCCACTTGTTTCGTGAAGTTCAAGTGTTAGATCCAGCGATAACTCTGCCTGTGGTGCGGACAT
>JAHDHK010000170.1 GCA_020631335.1 Chromatiales bacterium | reverse complement strand
GAAACCGGTACGAAAGCGCATGAACGAATAATTGCCAATATTAAAAACAGCAAGATCCGCTTTGATCGTCCGCTGCTGGAACCGGTTGATCCCGAGTTGGGAGGTGGCCTTCTCGCGCGTACTGATAAGATAACGCGCCTTGAAGATGTGGGTATTGAAAATATCCGTATTCAGTCAGCTCGTCGTGCCTACACCACACCTAATGACCCGCTTACGCGAAAAATCAAGGAGCTTCATACACGTGAGGCAATCATTTTCCGACATGTGGAAAACGGGTGGGCCAATGGTATTACCTGTCGTCGTCTGGCCAAAACCTGTGTAGGTACCAAGGCATATACCAAATATATAACGGTCCAGGATGCTGTGGCTGTGGACTGGGCGTCGATGCTCACGGGAGGTCGACGTTATGCTTTTCACGGCGGGGAATTGTCCGGCGGTGCCGGTATCTTGTTTCAGCGATTATTTATCCGTGACGCAAGGCATGGTCTGGTGACCAACAAGAAGGTGCCGGGCCCTGTTGTCTGGCTGGATGTGCTGGACTACCTCGGGGGAGAGAGCGGTGCGCATCAGGGCAATGCGAATGGCCTGTTGTTCGATAATGTCGTCTCGCAGGTATTGGCTGCCTACAACCGGGCTCCGCCGATTGGCAAGCATGGCTGGACAAGCTCGCAAACGGTGTTCTGGAATTCCTCCAACATATACGAAAATCACAGCAACCCCAGATTGCTTCTGGCCGCTCCTCAGCATTCGGCCAATTTTGTCATTGGCGGCGCCTACAGCAATATCTGGGATGAACAGGGCGGTGGTTACATCTATGAGGGGCCGGTTCCGTTCCGCTCTCTCTACCATGCCGAGCTGGAGTCCCGATTGGGGCCGGATGCGGTAGCTCAGGTTTCCGTGCCTGATCAATTTCACGAACGCTTTTACAACCAATTGAGAGATTGGCGTGGAAACGGCGCACCGCCCTGGTGATTGAAGTAGCGGTACCCGATAAGTGGTATCCGTCGCAAGCGTGTGGTGACCGGCGTCCGAAAAGCATTAATGTGCCATTGGGCGTTTCGCGATATATGTTTTTCAGCTGCCGCCGGCTTTTCAAGCTGATCTCATCGCGTTAACAGCCTGCAAATGTGCCGGCAAACTAATGTGATAAAGTAAGGCGGTCTTCGTAACCGATGAGAAAACCACCTTGAAAACCATGACCTGCAGGCAGCTGGGGGGCGCATGTGATGAAACATTCAGCGCCGAGACTTTTGAAGAAATGGCTGAGCTCAGTAAAGCTCACGGCATGGAAATGTTTCAGAAACAGGATGCCGCACACCTCAAAGTGATGGAAGACATGAAGGCACTGATGGCTAAGCCGGGTGCTATGGAAGAGTGGTTCGCAGCCCGACGCAAGGAATTTGACGAGCTGGCAGAAGACTGACCCCGCACTGGCGGTAAATGCCGCATGCGTAATACCGCTTTGCGGAAGTTGTTAAAGCGGGTATTTCAACATAGATCGCGCGCATAACCCGGTGTGTTGTCAGCCGGGGCGGGCATGATCGGCAAAGCCGATGGACGAGCTTTTCAGTGCGCTGCGGTCCTCACGCGGGGGAAGTCCGAAGGCGTCCCTGTAGCTTTTGCTGAAGTGTGGCGACGATACAAACCCGCATTCCGATGCAATATCCGAGACCGGAAGAGCGGTCTTTAAAAGCAACTGCCTGGCCTTTTCCAGTCGCAACTGCAGGTAGAAACGTGAAGGCACGCAGTGCATGTGCTTGCGGAATAATCTTTCCAGCTGCCTCTTGGAAAGTCCCGTATAACTCGACAGATCTGTCATTGTCATCGGCTCTTCGATATTGGCTTCCATCAGCGATATCACTTCCGCCAGCTTCGGCTGAGCCCGATACAGGCTCTTGTTGAACATGAGGCTCTGGTTGTCTTTACCGTCTCTTTGCCGGTCACATACCAGTTGTTCAGTAATTGCCGAGGAGAGTTCAACACCATGAGTATCGCGGATCTCGCACAGAATCATGTCCAGTGCAGCCTGGCCGCCCGCACATGTGTATCGGTTGCGATCGATCTCGAAAAGCCTGGGCGTGATGTTCAGATCGGGAAAGCGTTCTCGCGTCACCGCAATATGCTCCCAGTGAATGGTGCAGCGGTAGTCATCGAGCAGCCCCGCCCTTGCAAGTAGATAGGTGCCGCTGCCACTGGCGCCGAACACCAGTTCACTCGACATGCCTTGCAACAATTCCAGATAGCTCTGGGTACCTCGATACGGAATCTGGTCGCCGGCGCAGATAATGAGGGCATCCAGATGCCTTATTTTTGAGGTGTGATTATCCGGCGTGACCTTTATTCCGTTTCCTGCGGTCACTGGTGCATCATCGATGGTCAGCGTGCTCCAGTGGTACAAAGACTCGCCGCTTAGCTGATTCGCCATTCTTAGTGGTGCAATCAGTGAAGAGAAGGATAACATCGAAAAGTCTTCGGTTAAGAGTATCCCGACGTGGGCGCAGGTGCCTACTGAGTTCGCTTTGATCATGGCTTGCAATGCATTGTTCGTTTAAACGAATGTCAGCCTTGCCGGGCCCGAACCTGCTACGCGTGTAACAAGGTGTTCACCTCTCGGCTTTCGTCCGGGCAATCGCAATTTGGCTGATACGTGTTGTTTAGGGAAAGTTAAACTGAACTATTGCTTTGGCATACATTCTATTTTGCAGCGGGGTGATGCAAATTTAGCGCTTCTCATGCGGTGTTGGCTTTACTATCGTGCAGTGGCGCGGAAACGCGTTATCCTCCTCTGGAATGTCGTGATCGGGCGATCAAGTCCGTGCACCAGCGACTTAGGGTGGCACTGGCACAGTGCCACCCCTCTTTTAGTTTTCCCAGCAGATCCCCGGCACGGTGCCGGTTGCGCTCTTATTGCCGGTATGATCCAGCGTCAGCGTCTGACACTCTGTGTCTTCAGTCTGCGGGCTGTCAGCAGCAGGGGTGGCTGTCAGCGACCAGGTTTGCTGGGTAAGTGTGGGATTCAACTCGTAGTGCCCTTCCTGAGATTCAGTCATCAGAATACAACCGGCGTCATAGGCACCCGCCATGGTCAGACATCGCTGCAGGCGGGAGGCATTTTCCATCAGTAGTTGCTGCGCATCAGAGCGTCTTTGTTTATTTACAAACAACAAATACGATGGCAGTGAAGCACTGGCCAGTATGCCGATAATGACCAGTGCAATCATTACTTCGATCAACGAAATACCCGATCTCCGTATGGGCAGCTGCCGGGCGGTTTTGAGTGGCTTTTTGCGTTTTAATTCGGCCATGGGGCTGTTCATTAGAAGCTGAAACCGACAACTGACTCGACAACACTTTTTATATCGTCGAGGCTGCCGTAACCCTGTGACTGCACGCGATAGATGGCAACATCTCTGCCGCTGCGACTGCGGCTGCCGTAGGCTGCGCTGCCAATGTCCAGGCTCGAAATCCCGCTCCCGCCATCGGTGACAAACTGACCGACCTGTTCAATGATATAACGTGGCGAAGCGGCGACACCTAACACTGTGCCCATAGGCACATCGTGTTGTCCGGCGTAGTTGTCTTCCTGCCACCATTTCTCCTGAAAAGATTCTCTACTGAAGATGCCGTCAGTCGCGCTGGTGTCAGCAAATGCTCTTGTACGCATCAATTGCTGTACGCGATCCTGTGCAACTGTGCTGCCTCCGTCTGCAGCCTGAAATGCACGACTACGCTGGATAGCATTACCGGCGGATTTTTCCGACACATGGCTCACATCTACGCTGCCAAAAGCCATAATGCCGACGATAAATATGATTACCATCACTGATACCAGCGTTACTCCCTGTTGATGGATAACGCGCTTGTTCAACTGAGTTAGTTCAGTGATAGCTAACGCACTCCGGTGATGTCTGGTAGTGTTCATTTGAAGGTCCGGTGCAAACGGTGGGACAGTCACAAATCCGGCTAATGTCGCAGCGCGACAGAGGCGACTGATTCAACGCGCAGGCGATTATCAGTGGCGGTTATCGGGCCGTTGAAAAAGTAGGTCTGATTATGATTGATGGCATTATCTTCCGAGGCAAGCAGGATACGGACGGTGATATTAATGGCATTTTGAAAGTCGGCATTGGTGGCTGTCGCAGTGCCGGGTATTCGGTCGACTTCACCGTCTCCGTTTGAGTCCACACCGAGTGTGATCTGCATTCCCTCGACCCGGGTACCGTTGCTGCCGTCCACCAGTAGTTCGGTGGTTCCCCCAACTGTGCATAACAGATCATTACCCTGTACGGATATAGATGATTCAACAATAGCGCCAGCCGGAATAGCGTTACCCAGGCAGTCATAAATACTGCCGTCCGGTGTGCCGTCGGGACGCGAAGCACCATCGAAGCGATACCAAAGTGTATTGCCGGTAGCATTGACGAGTTGGCCGTCGGTCCAGCGACCGGCAACCGCCGGAAAGTGAACGTCTCGGTTGGCAATGGGAATGGCTCGGGATGCGCCGGTTGGCATTACAATGCTTCTAAACCCCGATTGAGCCAGTTGCTGCTTTATAATATGTGCAATATAAAACGCCTCTTCCTGCAGTTCGGCGGTGTACCTGACGATTCTTCTGGACTCGGCGGTACTGATTACCATGCTGGTTGCTGCAAGCATCAGAATCATACCGATCGTTATACTGATCAGCAGTTCGAGCAGGGTAAACCCTGCCTGGAGCACTGGTTGATTTACTGGTTGGGATTTCGCCATGTCAATTGAAATGCAGAGGAAATCTCAGGTTGTAAATTTGTTGAGTCTGTCCGGCGGTAATGCTCTCACGCCAGCGCAGTGAAACGGTACAGTCGGTCGGGGTGCAGGCTATTTGCAGTGCACCATCCTTCAGGCTCGATGCCGCCGCCTGTTTAGTGGTGTTCACCAATGAGGTAACTTGCGGATTCATTCCCGCCATTGCTGTGGCTTCGTCAAAGGTTGTGTTGTACAGGCCGTTTGCAGCCTGCGCAGAGTCTGCTTTTATTTTTTCTGCAATCTCTTCTGCGATGGAGTTAACAGCAAAGTGAGATGTTGAAATATTGGCAGAAGACAATGCCGTTAATTGCACATTGCCAATGGCCAGTGCGCCGAAGGCGAGTATAAAGAGTGCGATCATGACTTCGATCAGACCGACTCCCTGTTGTGTGCTACCACGTGAATGCTGGTTATTCATAGTTAACACTTATCTGCCCTTACTGTAGGTCTATCCGTCCATTGGCAAACAGCCGCAGTGTGTTACCGGAGTCTCCGCTGTTAATTCCAATGGTGAGTGCTTCCGTTGGAAAACCGCGATAGTCGAATCCAAACTGACTAATATTCGTGCCAGCACCGGTTGTCGTGTCGATAGTCAGCCAGTCACTGTCCTGCTCGTAGCGAGAGAGAATACTGTCGGCAGCAGTCAGCAAAGCGTCATTGTCGTCGTCGTAATACACAACCCAGCCGCCACTGAGTGAGTTAGTGCAGGTGTTGCCATTTGCGCTGCCACATAGTCGTACATTGCCGCCACGGGCGACCGATTCACTGCGTGCCTGTGCAATTTGTGCTCGCAAACTGTCGGCAACCTGTTGTGAACGGGCTTCATCCACCAGTGGAATGAAATTGGTGGTCCCCATCATAAGAATTCCGATAAGCATACATACCACTAACACTTCAATCAGTGTAAAGCCGCCAGCCACAATCCGCCCGCGGTGGACAGCCTGTGGGGTTGCGGGTCTGTGCCATTGCAGTGTACCTGTTTGAGTGCTGTTGACGTTGGCCTGTCGCGTGCAACTGTATTGGCACAAATTAATAGTCTCGACGCAACGCATATGGTTTTGCTGCAACAGAAATTGTCTTTAGAGTGGGTAACACAGTGACTAAAGCAATAGGTCTGCCGTTCGGGCGGCTACATCGGATGTGTGCCTGTCAATCGGCTGACTATGCTGTTGATAATGGTGTCAACTCCCGAATGGACTGCATGTTTATGAATACAATGCTCGGGCAGGTGTCTGTCCGGATTTTTACCTTCATCTGCTTACTTTTCAGCAGCGCCTTGCAAGCGGCAGAACTAAATCTGTCTGATACACCGTTATTTATCAGTGGCAGTAAAACCGCTTTGGTTCAACTGATCATGGAGCGGGATAACAAGCTGTTCTTCGAGGCATATCCATCTTATGAAGACATCAATCAGGATGGTGTTCTGGACATCCGCTATAAGCCGGAAGAAATAGATTACTTCGGATATTTTGACAGCCATTTCTGCTATGAAAACCTGACCGGTGATTATCTGGAAGCGATTAGCGCCACATCTGATAAAAAATGTTCCGGTACCTGGAGCGGTGATTTTCTGAACTTTTTGTCAATGACCCGTATGGACGTGATGTTAAAGGCGTTATACGGTGGTAAGAGGCTGATTGATTCCGCTACCGGCCTGACAGTACTCAGACGTGCTTTCGTTCCGTGGGAAAACCACACCTGGGGTATTCCCTATGACTCTATTGTGGCTGATGGATATCGCATCAGTGACTATTCTCCGCTGGCGCAGCCAACGCCCGGACGCAGACATCTGTTGTCTACCAGTAATGTGCAACGCAACGATATTCCGTTCCTCAGGGTTCGTGAAAATACCAGTGATCAGATTTGGGAATGGGTGGATAAAGAACGCAGTCAGGGCGATGGTTGGGCCAGTCGTGAAGTCAGACTCGATGTACGCGTTTGCAAAGACGGTTTTCTGGAGGATTCCTGTCAGCAGTATCCAAGCAATACACACAAGCCGGTCGGTTTGCTGCATGAGTACGGTGAGAACAACGCCATGTACTTCAGCCTGCTATCCGGGTCTTATGAAAACAATTTGCGTGGTGGCGTGCTGCGACAACCGATGACATCTTTCGGTGAGAATGAGGTCGATCTGAATACCGGTGTTTTTACCCGCAACCCGGGTATTGTGACATCGCTCGATGCTATCCAGATACCGAACGACTATGTGTCAAACACCGTGCAGCGCGACTGCGGATGGATAAACGACAGGCCCTTTCGTAACGGTGAGTGTCGTGCCTGGGGCAACCCGGTTGCCGAAATGATGTACGAGGGGCTTCGCTATTTTTCAGGGGTCCGATCTCCAACGCCGGACTTTGCCACCGATGGCGGCATGGACGCAGCACTCGGGCTATCCGCTGCCGCATGGGACGATCCTTACTCAACTTCTCAGCCCTATGCACAATGTTCGAGTGCGTATCAGCTGGTGATCAGTGATCCGAGCCCCTCTTTCGATGGTGATCAGTTGCCGGGCAGTGACTTTTCTTCTTTTTCCGGTAGTTCACTGGGGAGTTTGAACGTCGGCGTACTGGCGGACTATATCTCTGCCAATGAAGCCGCGCTGCCCGGGCTTAAGTTTATCGGTCAGGTGGGCAGTATTGCGGACGGATCGCCGTCGCCGAAATTTGTCACGACCTTCCGGAATATTCGTGGCCAGTCACCGGAAGCACCGCACAGACAAGGCAGTTACTACGCACCCAGTGTTGCGTATTACGGTCATCAGAATGACATACATCCCACTGCTCCCGGTGTGCAGACTGTCGGTAACTTTACGCTTGCACTGGGCAGTCCCTTGCCGTCGATCGATGTGGAAATCGGATCAAGTACCATCAGCTTTGCGCCGTTTGCGAAAACCGTCAACTTCTGCGGACGTATCACGCCTTACAAACCGACCAATGCGATCGTGGGTTTTACCGTCGAGGACATTACCCCCACCAGTGGTAGTTTCCGGGTGTCATTCGAAGATATGGAGCAGGGCGCAGATAACGATATGGATGCGGTTTCAAGGTACCGTTACACGGTGAATGGTGGTCAGGTCACGATGCAGGTAGACAGTCTGACGGCATCCGGCTGTGCAATTCAGCATATGGGGTATACCGTATCCGGCTCTTCGCAGGATGGTGTTTATCTTGTTGTCCGGGACTCTGACACAGGCGCCGGTCGAGACTCAGACTACGAGCTGGATGTACCGCCCGGGCGTACACCGGGATCCGGGTGGGCAGACGGTGTGGATCTGCCACTGAACAGTACCAATGTTTTCACGCCCGGTACTGTAAATGCGGCTGAACAACTACCTTCACCTCTATGGTATGCGGCAAAGTGGGGCGGGTTTAACGACGTCAACGGAGACGGGATTCCACAAGGCAGTGAGTGGGATTCAAATGGCGACGGCAACCCGGACAACTATTTCCCTGTCACAGATCCTTCGCGCATGGCAGAGACAATGCGGGCCGTATTTAACCGTATCAGTGAGGAAGCAGGTTCCGCCTCGGCGGTCTCTGCCAGTTCCGGTTCGCTTGAAACCGGCAATCGAATCTATAGCGCCAGCTTCCGCAGCGGTAAATGGACCGGAGATCTGATATCCAAATCCATAGATACCAACGGGCGTATCAGTGCAACACCCGACTGGAGTGCCAGTGACCGACTCACTGCCAGGGTAGCTGCCGGCGGTGCACGACAAATCATTACCTATAATCCCGATTCACGGCAGGGTGTACCGTTTCAATGGCCGGCAAATCCGGCTGCACCGGGCGCAGATGAAATGAATGCCTGGCAGGTTGCCTCACTGCGCCGAAATCCCATTACCGGTCTGGAGGATTCCCTCGGTGAAACCCGATTGAATTACCTTCGCGGTGAAGAGGTAGACGGGTTTCGCCGACGCACCACACCGCTGGGCGATATTGTGCATTCGAGTCCGGCACTGGTCGGATCGCCGTTGTCTTTTTACCCGGATAACTGGGGTAACTCTGCACCCGAAAACAATGCCCCTTATTCCACTTTCGGGCGTGATAACCGCAACCGCCGCCGGGTAGTGTATGTCGGTGCAAATGACGGCATGCTGCACGCCTTTGATGCCGGGCAGTGGAGTGGCACTGAATGGTCGGCAGGCACCGGGGAAGAATTGTTTGCCTATGTGCCGTCACCGGTGTTTCCACGGTTGTCTGCGCTGACTAATACCCGATACACGCATAAATACTATGTCGATGTAACACCACGCGCGTCCGATGTTTTTATCAACGGGCGATGGCGTACTGTGTTGGTAGGTGCACTTGGGCGCGGCGGGCAGGGAATCTATGCTCTCGATATCACAGACCCGGATGCAATCACTGAAACCGGTGCGCAAAACGCAGTGCTGTGGGAGTTTACCGATAGAGAAGATCAGGGGGTGGGCTTTGTCTATTCCAGCCCTGTTATCGCAAGAATGAATAACGGTAGGTGGGCTGCAATAGTCGCTAATGGCTACAACAACTCCACCGCGGGTGAGGGTTATAGCGCAGGGGGCGGGTGGTCTTCAGTAATCATCATCGATATTGCAACTGGTGCCATGGTTCGCAAGCTTCATCCGATCACGTCGTCGTGCCGTGGTACCGGGGCGACACCCAACTCGACGGCAGAGCCCACGGCAGTAGATCTCAATGGTGACAACACCGTTGATGCTATCTACGCAGGTGATTTGTTTGGCTGTGTTTATCGTTTTGATGTTTCAGGCAATACACCGAATCAATGGACCTGGGGTACAACGATTCACCATGCAGTAGATTCTGCAGGTAATCCGACGCCGATAACATCAGCAGTTACCGTCGGTTCCCACCCGAGCGGTAATGGTGTGATGGTGTACTTCGGTACGGGCAAGTATCTTGAACCCAGTGATCAGCGTTCAACACGTCGCAACCGTATCTACGGTATCTGGGACAAGGGCCCCGGCTATAACACCAGCCTATTGACCCGCATAAGCAGTAATCGAATGCTCAGACAAACCATTACGCTTGAGCAGAGCTTTACCTATGATTCTGACAACGACGGTATCGATGATTCAACCATCGATACCCGCCAGACGTCCAATCATCAGATTGACTGGACCAGACATGAAGGCTGGTATCTGGACCTTGTTTATACCGCACCGCAGGGAGAGCAAGTGCTTGCTACCCCGGTATTAAGAGACGGGAAAGTACTGGTCAGTACGCATATCCCGCACGGTGATGAATGTGCACCGGAGCAGCAGGGATGGCTGATGATACTGAATGCGGTGAACGGGGGGATGTCTGATTCCGGGCTTCTCGATATCGATGATGATTCCCAGTTGAACGAACCGCCGATATCCGGCATCCGTAATCTTGCCAATCCGTTTGCTCCACCCACAGTTGTGTCTGCGTCCGGCAAAGATGTACTGATCACCCAGAGTGAAGTAGACCCCGATCCGCAATCGGTATCAATGGCAAGCAGTTTTATCGACGGGCGTCTTACCTGGCGTGAATTGCAGCCGTAGGCTGGGTTATTCAAAAGGCCACAAGTGAATTTTAGCTAAATGCTATGTATACAGTTCCAAATTACTTCTTGAGCTGTTATTTCAAAATAGCAGCGTGTCTATTCGACGCCGGTAGAAAATCCGGCGTCACAGCCCCGCCCAGCATTCTTCCATAAGAAAATCGGTGGACGCCGAATTCTCATAAATAATCCAGGCTGTCCCGCACCGCAGGAAATCGTGCTCTATTAAAAAGACGAGGCCTCCGGCATCGTGCGTTGCAAGGGCATCGAATTGCAGCTGGCTGATTGTTATCTGAATTCCGGGTGTGTCTGCTGCAGATCGCTTTCTCAACCCATTATTTCTCCAGGCGTGCAACAACTGCCGGTCCGGCCGGGCCCGGCAGGTGAAACATGATCGTTGTTGATGTAATCTACGGCGACGACAAATACGTGAGGAGAACCGCCGTGAAATACCCTGCCGCATTCATCAAACTGGGGGCTGCCCTGTTGTTCGGGCTTGCCTCTGCGCTGTCTTTTGCAGCCGACCCGATCAAACTGGGTGCTATTGCGCCTAAAACCGGTCCGCTGGCGGGCGGGGCCACGG
The DNA here is from genome assembly GCA_020631335.1 of Chromatiales bacterium. Taxonomy (GTDB): domain Bacteria; phylum Pseudomonadota; class Gammaproteobacteria; order Granulosicoccales; family Granulosicoccaceae. The sequence continues at coordinate 1,592 of JAHDHK010000170.1, read as the reverse complement.
TAACACAATGGCCCAATGTGTCGCTGTGGGCCGAACAGGTGAATGCACGCGGCGGATTGATGGTAGGCGGTGAAAAGCGGCTGATCGAAGTCATTGAATATGATGATAAAACTAATCCGGGTGAGCACATCAAGCTGGCGCAGCGACTGGCCGAGCAAGACAAAGTAGACTTTGTGGTGGCCCCGTACGGCACCGGATTCAATATCGCCACCGCGCCGATCTATGGTCGTTACGGTTATCCGATGATCGCGGTATCGGCTATTACCGATAAAATGGATGAGCTCACGCAGCGGTATCCAAACCTGTTCTTTACCCTCGGTACCACGTCAGCGTTTATAAACGGCGTGACAGACATTCTCAAAGAGCAGCGTGATGCCGGAAACATTGGAAATACGGTTGCGATGGTCAATGTGGCAGATGCCTTCGGCATCGAACTTGCCGATATCGCACGCGAAAAACTGCCGGAAGCCGGATTCGAAATTGTCTACGACAAATCCTATCCGCTTGGCACACCGGACTTAAGCCCTGTGATGAAAGGCGCAAAGGAAACCGGCGCCGATAGTTTTATTGCGTGGTCTTATCCACCGGATACTTTTGCACTGGCAGAGCAGGCAATCATTGAAGATCTCGATGCCAAGCTTTACTACTCGGCAGTGGCCACCAGCTTTCCCTCTTTTTCACAAGCCTATGGTAACAAGATTAATAATGTTCTCGGTGCCGGTGGTACCAATGTAGACGATGAAAAAATTGCTGAATATCGTAAAGCGCATGAAGAAATTACCGGTAAGGTAGCGGACTACTGGGCCTCGGCAAATACCTATGCCGCGCTGCAAATACTCGAACAGGCGATTGAAGGTGCAGATACCCTGGACAGAAACGTCGTCACCCAATACATAAAAGACAATGCGTTTGACACTGTCATGGGCGAGCTTAAGTTTGAAAATAACGTCAGTCATACCTTCTGGTCTGTCGGTCAGTGGCAGGACGGTGTTTTCCGCGGTGTTAAAGGTTCCAACGTTGAAGGTGCAGTGCCGGTCAGGCTGAAAGAAGGCTGGGCCGAGTAAGGCGGGACTGGTTCATTAATAAAAATACCTGCGGCTTACCTGTAAGTCGCGGGTTCATTCAAGCAGCTTAACGATGCTCGATATCATCGTCTCCGGGCTATTGCTCTCCGGCACCTATGCGTTAGTGGCCATGGGGCTGAACCTGCAGTATGGCGTCGCGAAAATTATGAACCTCGCCAATGGTGAGGTATTAGTGCTGGGTGCACTTGCCGCATTCTGGTTGTATACCACCAGCCAGGTCAGTCCGCTGCTTACCGTGGTGCTGGTTGCTCCGGTGGCGTTTGTCGGTAACTGGCTGATCTATCGTTTTCTGTTAACCCCGCTGGTGAAGCGTGCGAAGTCTGAAGGGCAACTTGAGGTGGACGCCATACTGGCCACCTTTGGCATGTCGTTCATTATTATCGGTGTGATGGTCTCCATTGAAGGTGGCTTCTTTGCGTATAAGTACTTATCCGAACCGATCAAAATTCTGGGTTCCACCACCTCGCTTAACCGGTTTGTCGCGTTTTTAATTGCGGTAGCGATAGG
>JAHDHK010000169.1 GCA_020631335.1 Chromatiales bacterium | reverse complement strand
ATCTCGATATCTATAAAACCGAGAATTCCAAACCGAAGATGCTTTTTGTTCTGGATCTCTCCGGTTCAATGGGTGTAAAAGATGGTGGTCCGACCCGACGGGTAAGGCGGATGACTAATGCGCTTCATAGTCTCTTAGGAGGAGTTACCGGCATAGATGTGGGGTTGATGACCTACGGAAGAGGCACAGCTCAGCTTATCCACCCAGTTGTTGATGTTGAAGAGAATCAGGCATCACTGATCGCTGCATCAACAGGACTTACGGTGGGTGGCGGCACGCCTACCGTTGGTGCACTATTGGAGGCCCAGCGCTATCTTAGTGGCGGTGCACCTTACAGAGGCACAGAGCCCAGCGGACTACCCAATTATCAACAGCCTGCCACTTCGCAGTGCCAGTCCAACCATATTGTGTTATTGACTGACGGCCGACCATCGCCAGACCCTACCGTCGTTTCCACCCTGCAACCAATAATAGGAAACTGCGCAGCAAGACCTGGAGGACGTGGTACGTGCGGGGTTGAGCTTGCAAACTACCTAGCCACAGCGGATCAGCTCAGCAACATTCCGGATACCAACACGATTACCTTGCACTCGATCGGTTTTAACATTGCAGACAGCTGGCTCGAATCAATGGCCAATGCCGGCGGCGGGGTATATAAAAATGCGACTTCATCAGAGGAGCTACTGACGGTATTCCAGAGCATTCTAAACACGGTTCAGCTCTCATCGACTGCCGCAGCACCAACGGTATCGGTCAACGCTTTTAACCAGAGCAGACACAACAACGAACTGTACTATTCCTTTTTCCAGCCTGGCGGATTTCCACGATGGGAAGGGAACGTCAAAAAGTATCAGCTGGTTAACGGCCAGATTGTCGATGCCAACAACCAGCCATTGATCCAGAGTGGTTTGCTTGCAGAAACCTCTCAAAGCCTTTGGTCAGTTGCCGGACCAGACGGTGACAGTGTTCAGGCTGGTGGTATGGCCGCCGTTCAACCGGCCGGGCGTCGCTGGTACACCGATGGTGGTGTAGGTGGATCATTAAACGGCACAATGGTGCCACAACAGGTGACCAGCAATGGTCAGCTTGGACGCAATCTGTTCGGTGCGGCATCCGACGCCGAGCGCGACCTGTTGGTTGGATGGGTGCGGGGATTCGACTCGATAGACAGAAACAGTGACGGAAACACCAATGAGCCGAATCAATATGTGGCTGATGGTATCCACAGTAGCCCTGTTTTAGTGACTTATCAGGCAAATGCTGCCAGTAACCTTCGCAGAGAAGTGCTGTATGCCATGACCAACATGGGTGTACTGCATGCCGTCAATCCGGACAACGGCAACGAGATATGGTCATACACCCCTGCCGAACTTTTACCCAACATTAAGGGGTACGTCGACAACAGCCTCGATGAGCATATCTATGGACTGGACGGTGCTATCACACCGCACATTACATACAGATCAACAAGTTCACTGGATATCGACGCCGAGTCAGTGCATCTGTACCTGACGCAACGTCGTGGTGGCAACAATTTATTCGCGCTGGATGTCAGCAACGCACTGTCAGGGAATCCGGTCAGACGTCTATGGAAAATCGAGGGTGGCGTCGGCGGCACGGATTTCAGAGATATGGGTCAGTCATGGTCCACACCGAGGATTGTACCGATTAAGTACGGCTGCCCGACCAACTGTCAGACCCGGGAAGGCTTGTTATTCGGTGGTGGCTATAATCCGGTATACGATGATGAAACTATCGGCTTTCCGGTTTCACCTGCCGGCACCGGCCATGGCAATGCAATTTACATCGTAGACCCTGACAATGGCGCTTTGCTCTGGTCCGCAGGCAATGGTTCTCACCATGATGTCAACATTCCTATCACAGACAGTGTGCCCGATGCTCCGGTGCCGATAGACAGCGATGGTGATGGTGCAATCGACATTATTTTCTTTGCTGATGTTGGCGGTAACGTCTGGCGCGTCGATCTCGACAAAGAGGCAGCAAACACTGCAAGTCTGGCCATCGCAGGTGGAAAGATTGCTGCATTGAATCAGCCGGGACAGTCATTGCGATTTTTCAATCGCCCCGACGTCAGCATCAGTGGCGTGACCAACGGCGTCGCAAGCTTTCAGATTTCTATCGGCAGCGGTATGCGCACCAGCCCGACATTCACTGAATCCGGCACCAATCGCTTGTTTGTCATAAAGGATCACTCGGTATTCAGCCCCCCGACTGCGTTCAATCCAGCCACGGGTAACCACGAACCTGATTATCGCTATGTCACGGGTGCGGGTGGCTCCCGTTCGATTGTGACGCCCGGAGATCTCTCTGCAAGCGGTGACCCTACCGCCTATGGTTTTCTCAGAAATTTGCAGTCCGGTGAAAAAGTCCTTCAACCGACGCTCACCACTGCCAGCAGAATTTTTCTCACCACCTACCTTCCCCCCGACCCGAACGCAATTACAGACCCGTGTGCCTACCAGACCGGAGAGTCCAGACTTCGAATTATTGATTTGAGTACCGGAACTAACAAACTGCCGAGCTCTTACGGGAGTGAGTTTGTGACTATCGGCTCAGGCATCACAGACAGTGGCACCATCATCGACACCGGTGACAGCGGCGGCCCCAGTCTAGTGATCGGCACCAATTCCGAGAGACTGGTCGATCTGCTGGCACCTGACAGCCCCAATGTATTTCGTCGCTTCTTCCGCACAGGCTGGAGCGAGCTCGACAATTAATCCAGCGCTGCTCCTGATGTAAGTATCCGCAGGTCGCCATCGATCCGCTTTGCGGGCTCAGCAGCCGGTTATCAAGCCTGCATCAGTGCTGTTCATAAAGAACAGCACCTGTCATTGCAATATTGCAGATTTCTTGTGATGGCAATTCGCATTCGGCATGAACCCGATGGTGGGCTCAGGTAGAATCCATGGTTTTACAGAAGACCCTGCCCTGTGAGCCAATTCATCGATCGATGCAAATCGTGGCCGTTGTACGTCATTCCCCATCATTTGGTATCGCGAGCGGTGTTCTATATCACCCGTACAAGTACACGCCTGACCCCGGTGATGATCAGGGGGTTCGCGAGCCTGTTTGATATAGATCTCAAAGAAGCGCGGCTGCAGTCCCCGACAGACTATAAAACGTTTAACGAATTTTTCACACGTGAGCTTAAACCTCAGTCGCGGCCGATAGATAACCTTGACAACGGCCTGTGCAGTCCGGTGGATGGCTGTGTATCACAAATAGGCAGTATTAAATCGGGGCAAATCTTTCAGGCAAAAGGGTTCGAATACACCGCACTTGATCTGCTGGGTGGACGCACAAGTGATGCAGAAGCCTTCGACGACGGAGCCTTTGCCACACTGTATCTATCACCACGGGACTATCATCGGATTCATATGCCCGCTGATGCAAAACTGCAATCCATGCACTATGTGCCGGGACGCCTGTTCAGCGTTGCTCCACACACGGTAAGAACTGTGCCGCGTTTGTTCGCAAGAAACGAACGCGTGGTCGCTATCTTCGACTGCGCTGCCGGTAAACTCGCGATGGTGCTGGTTGGTGCTATCAATGTTGCTGCCATTGAAACAGTGTGGGCCGGACTCATCACACCTCCGACCGCTCAGCAGATAAAACATCTGGATTATTCACCGGATCAGCAAATCGAACTGAAAAAAGGCGATGAGATGGGACGGTTTAACATGGGTTCCACCGTTATTCTACTAATGCAGCGAGGTACTTCCTGGCACAGCTCACTGCAAGAGGGCAGCTCGGTGCGAATGGGTGAGCTGATCGGCGAATTCCAGTAGCCGGCGTTGTTTTAACCAGTCTATTGCATCATCGGCATCATCGCTGAACCAGGCTTGTGCGCTGCCCAGCCTGAACGAATAACCCCACGCATCCATGTCTGCACACATTTTTGACTGTCCCATATCAGGCAGACAGTCAGACAACAGAATCTGCAGATAACAAACTGCGTTCTCCTCGGTTTGACTGCCACCGGCATTGGTATGCAGCTTCTGTTTGCGTGATTCATCCATACACACATAATGACAGGCCTCATGCATGGCCGAGTGCACCGGTGTATCCGACCTCACATAGATATTCGATTGAATCAATCCGGCTTCATCATCACCCCAGAAACTACCCGGTATTTCAGTATTGTCCGCTACCAGGCATAGCTGCAAACCGAGTTGCGCCAGTAATTCAGTAAGCGCTTGTTGATTGCATTCGTTGAATCGAAGCACTTCAGTCATGCACCGGACCAGCTGAAACTGAGTGTATCAGTGATAGAGTCGACTCCATCCAGCAGAATCATCATGAGGCGATCAAGTCCTATTGCCACACCGGCACAATCGGGCAAGCCATGCTCGAGTGCAGCAATCAATTTAAAATCGACCGGCATTTCAGGTTTACCCAGTCTGATGCGCGCAAGGTTATCTGCTTCAAATCGTTGTTGTTGTTCTGCCGCATCACTTAGTTCGTAGTAACCGTTGGCCAGTTCGACTTTACCGTAGAAAATTTCAAAGCGACACGCATAGGGAAAAGCAGATTCTGAATCATCTATGCGAGCCAGCGAGGCCTGACTGGCCGGGTAATGATAGACACAGGTGTAGGCATTTACCGGCAATGACTCTGCGATAAACGTCCCCATGCCAAAGTCGAGCAGCTCATCCATGGCACTCACGGCGGACTGTGGCAATGCAATATTGCGCTCAACAAAACACTGCTCGATAACATCCAGGGTAGCTGTGGCAATATCAACACCGGCAACCTTTAACCACAAATCACGATAACTGATTCTGGTGAATGGCGGGGATCCGGCTGGATGCAGCCAGTCGAGCAGCTGAGCGATTTCATTAATCAGCGTGTGGTGATCGATGTGACAGCGATACCACTCCAGCATCGTGAATTCGGGGTTATGAAACCTGCCACTTTCATCGATCCTGAATACTTTGCCCAGTTCATAGTTGTCCCCGACACCGGCTGCAAGCAGACGTTTCTGATGAAACTCCGATGAGGTACGCAGGGAACGCTGAGCGCTTTGAAAGCTGTCTATGTGAGGGTCGGTAGTTGCACCGCTGACGAGCACCGGTGTTTCAACTTCGAGTATGTTTTTTTGATAAAACCACTCACGGATTTTTCGCAATACTTCTGCGCGGGCCTGTAGCGTCTGCCGGGAGGCAGACGGTTGCCAATCACTGTTCACGCAGGCTACTGAAGCAGGCAGTCCGGTCCAGTTCTTTACCGATCAGTCTTTGACGCGTGAGACATATTCACCGGAGCGGGTGTCTATTTTTATCATCTCACCCTCTTCAATGAACAACGGTACTTTTACCACTGCTCCGGTTTCCATGGTGGCCGGCTTGTTTCCTCCCTGAGCCGTGTCGCCACGCAGCCCCGGATCTGTCTGGGTAATTTTCAGCTCAACAAAGTTAGGCGCTGAAACACTCAGTGGCTCACCGTTCCATAGTGTGACTTCGCACATGTCCTGCTCTTTGAGCCACTGCTTTGAATCGGCAACCGCACTTTCGCCCGCCCCCAGTTGCTCAAAAGTATTCGGATCCATGAAGTACCAGAACTCACCATCAGCGTAGAGGTACTGCATCTGGGTGTCCATGACATCCGCAGCTTCAACTGAATCGCCTGATTTGAAAGTTTTTTCGACCACGCGACCGGTTTTGAGATTTCGAACCTTTACCCGGCTGAACGCCTGCCCTTTGCCCGGCTTTACGAATTCATTTTCGACGATGGAATAGGGATCACCGTCCAGCATGATCTTAAGGCCGCTTTTGAATTCGTTGGTACTTACGTTTGCCATGGAGTGTTCTGCCGGTTCTGAGCCTGCGTGATTATAACGGCTGCAACGTATTGCAGCCAGCAGGGTTTTTCCGTGATGAAGGCACCGGAAATCGAGTGATAAAAAAGGCCGGGCACCCGTGCTGGCGTACCCGGCCTTACTGTGAATTGAAGGCCCTGTTAGCGGCGATTCATCAACATGCGGAGAATACCGGTGCGATGCAGGTAGTAGAGCAAGGTCATTATTGAGGTGATCGCAGACGCCAGATAAGTTAAAAAGGCGGCATTCAGCACGCGACCTGCACCAACGAGTTCCTCGTTGCTCACAATACCGGCGTTAACCATGGCTTTCTTCGCTCTGGCACTGGCATCCCACTCTACCGGCAGCGTAACTACGGAAAAAACCACCGCAGCGGCGAACAAGGCCACACCGAGCAACATCACAGGCATCCCCAGCGCCGGGGCAAGCGCCATCAGCATCATGCCGACCATCAATACCGGCATGGACATTTTACTCGACAGATTAGTGACCGGGACAAGTTTCGAGCGCATCTGCAAAAACTTGTAGCCAGTGGCATGCTGCAACGCATGGCCCGCTTCGTGGCACGCAACGCCGATAGCCGAGACCGATCGAGCGTTGTAAACAGGCTCGGACAGACGCAGCGTTTTATCGCGGGGATCGTAGTGGTCGCTCAGCCGGCCGGATATAGGCTCAATTCTGCAGTCGTGCACCCCGGCACGCTCCAGCATGAGTTTAGCCGCTTCTGCGCCAGTCATATTACTGCGGGTGCCGACAGTCTCATATTTACTGAAGGTATTTTTAACCATCATGGAGGCTAATCCGGAAAGCGCCATTCCCGGTAGCATCACCATCAGCATATACCCCATGTCAAATCCCATCATTCCGTTCTCCGCTCAACACTAAAATCAATAACCAGTGGAAGATTGTGCCAAAAACAGACGCCTTCAATGCTTGCGTTACGGTTTTTGACATTCCTGCCGGATTTATTCAACTGTCAGACTGGCAACTTTCTGAAAACCGCGAGGCAAGCTGTGGCCGCGCAGCCCTCTTTGCGCAACATAACCCTCGATATCTTTGTATTTCAAAGTGGTGTGTCGCTTGCCGCTGACAATTTTCAGCGAATTTTTCGGCCCGACAATACGTACTGCCTGCAGCTCGACCTGCGCTTTAGCACTGGCCGCCTTCGGCAGACCCAGGATCTTGTTACCCTTTCCTTTACTCAGCTCCGGCAGCTCTGAGACCGGGAATGCCAGTAATTTCCCGTCAGACCCGAGTGCCACCAGCAGATCCCCCTTCAGATCGTTTACCCGTACCGGTGCAAGTACTTTCGACCCTTTGGGCACGTTCAAAACCGCCTTGCCGGCTTTATTGCGTGAAGTCATATCAGCAAGTTTTCCAATAAAGCCGTAGCCACTGCTGGTGGCCATGACAAAACGGGCGTCATCGGTGCCCATCATCACGCCGACAAACGTCGCACCATCCGGAGACTTTACCTTCCCGGCCAGCGGTTCGCCCAAACTGCGTGCAGACGGCAACCCGTGTGCGGCTACCGCATATACCCGGCCGGTTGAGTCGAGGAACATTGCCGATTGATTACTTCGCCCGCGGGCCGAGTCCTGATACTCATCCCCGGACTTATAGTTGAGCGTACATGGATCGACCTCATGCCCTTTGGCGGATCGAACCCAGCCTTTCTCTGACAGCACAACGGTGACAGGTTCATTGGGTATGAGGTCACTCGCGCTCATTGCCTGCGCAGCTTCACGGGCGACTATCGGCGACCTTCTATCATCGCCGTAAGTCTCGGCATCTTCGCTGAGTTCTTTCTTAACCAGGGTTTTCATACGTCGCTCGGACCCCAGTGTTTTCTGCAAACCGGCTCGTTCCTGTTCGAGTTCTTTTTGCTCGCCTCTGATCTTCATCTCTTCAAGTTTGGCGAGATGCCTGAGCTTGAGCTCGAGGATTGCTTCAGCCTGGGTGTCAGACAGCTTGAACCGCTTCATCAGCACAGGCTTGGGTTCGTCGTTGTTGCGAATAATGGCAATCACTTCGTCGATGTTGAGATAAGCGATTAACAGACCTTCGAGTATGTGCAGTCTTTTCTCGACTTTTTCCAACCGCCATTGCAACCGACGACGTACCGTTTCAATGCGGAACGATAACCATTCTTTCAGTAGCGTCGGCAGATTTTTTACCGCCGGGCGGCCGTTTGTACCAATGACATTCAGATTAACCCGGTAGGTCCGTTCGAGATCGGTGGTGGCAAACAAGTGCTGCATCAGTGACTCGATATCGACCCGGTTGCTGCGCGGCACGATCACGAAGCGAACCGGTTGCTCATGATCGGACTCGTCGCGAAGGTCTTCTACCATCGGTAGCTTTTTAGCCGTCATCTGCTGAGCAATCTGCTCCATCACTCGAGCGCCGGACACCTGATGCGGCAGCGCATGAATGACTATTGCACCGTCTTCTTTTTTGTATACCGCACGCATGCGCACGCTGCCGTTACCGGTTTCGTAGATTTTTTTAAGATCATCGGTGCCGCTGATAATCTCTGCCTCGGTAGGATAATCAGGACCTTTCAGATGCTGCATCAATTCGTCAACACCTGCCTTTGGCTTATCGAGCAGGTGAATACATGCCTCTACGACTTCACGCAGGTTATGCGGAGGAATGTCGGTAGCCATGCCCACGGCAATCCCGGTGGTGCCGTTCAGTAAAACATGTGGCAGCCTGGCCGGTAATACTGTCGGCTCCTGCATGGTGCCGTCGAAATTGAGATCCCAGTCGACGGTGCCCTGTCCGAGTTCCTGCAGCAGCATTTTCGAAATGCGCGACAACCGGGCTTCGGTATAGCGCATTGCCGCAAACGACTTCGGATCATCCGCAGAACCCCAGTTGCCCTGCCCGTCTATCAGCGGATAACGATAGGAAAACGGCTGCGCCATCAATACCATCGCCTCATAACAGGCAGAATCACCGTGCGGATGAAATTTACCCAGCACATCACCGACGGTGCGGGCAGACTTTTTATGCTTCGAGGCGGCAGATAAACCGAGCTCGGACATGGCGTAGATGATTCGCCGCTGCACCGGCTTCAGGCCGTCTCCGACATGCGGCAGCGCCCGATCAAGAATCACATACATCGAATAGTCGAGGTATGCCTTTTCCGTAAATTCGCTTAACGGTTGTTCTTCACTGTTTTGAAACAGCGGTAAATCGTCGGTCATTCAGTTTCCATAGAGTTCTATAAAGGCCGGGCCGGGGTGTCGTTTCGGCAGAGAGAACCCACTCGCGCGACTACCCGTCATGGCTAATCCGGCATTTTACCCCGACCGGGAGCGTCGATAGAAATGTGACGCGTTACAGTCAGGTAGTTGCACGGGTGAAAAAATCTTTCTGTTCGCTAAAACCGGAAAACCCATGGCTTATAAGCAACTTAGCCAGCACAAGGTGGCAAAAAGACACAACGTTTAAAGACATTTATCTCAAGGAAATCCGGATTCCGTCGTTACCTTGCACCGCGGCTTGTGGGCGTCAGTCAACACCGCACAAAAATAAAAATAATAACAACAATAAATATGGGGCTAACACTATGAACGGTCGAATGATTCGTACTCCCCGCTCACTTGGCAAGGAGAGCCTGACGAGATTGGCAGTATCGACCGCGCTATTGACACTAACCGCCTGCGGCGGGGGCTCTCAGGAAGCAGACGAAAACCTGAGCGCACTCCAAAGTATACCGGAGTCAGCAGCAGCGCAAAATGGAGAACTGAGTGCTGAAACGGATGTCGCAGAGATCACAGCTGGTAATACAGTAGTGGTATCGATTCTTAGCAACGACAGTCTGGCACCGGATGCCAGTTTGCAACTGGTGGGCAGCCCGGCCAACGGCTCGGCAAAGCTCCTGCCATCGGGCGAGGTTGAATATACGCCGGACGACGGCTTTGAAGGCACCGACATTGTCGAATACCGGCTGGTCGATGCGCAAGGTAACGAGTCTGCCGGCAAGTTGTACATTGCGGTGGTTTGTGCAGAGTGTAATGCGCCCGACCCGTCAACGCTCGACCCGGGCGGGCTTCCTTATTGTTTCGGTGATAATGCTGATCCGGACGGTGACGGTTACGGCTGGGAGAACAACGCAAGCTGCGCTGTGCCCGAGGCAGGTGCAGCCCTGAGTCCGCTGGCAGCAAAAGCCGACTCCGCCGAACTTGCGAGAGGGGAAGTCATCACGCTTATGCCTCTGCGAAACGATTCTATCGCTGATCGGGACAATGTTCGTATGAACATTGAAACCGAACCCGGCCATGGCAGCATCGAAGCAGTAGAAGCAGGCATTATCGTTTATGCGGCTCCGGATGATTACTACGGTGCTGACTCTCTGATCTACAGCATCACAGATGTAGACGGCAACACGTCGGTGGCCAGTATCGATTTCAACATTACCTGCGACAGCTGCATCGACTACAAGGGCGTTCGTTTGACCTGGCCTGCAAATCCGGAAGACGAGGGTGTAGAGGGATATAAAGTACTCTTCGGCGCGGACGAAAACCCGCTCACGTCAACTCAGATCTCTGATGTCAAGGTAACAGACGGTGGAACACCCGAAGTTGTTTTTGACCTGATTGAAGATTTAAGTCTGGCAGATTCAGAAGGAGGATGTTTCATGATTCAGGCCTACCGGGGAGGTGAGATCTCCGAGGCTTCAGAAGCAGCATGCTTTACGAGAGGATCGTAGTGCTGCCACCAATTATACCACTAATAATAAAAAAGTAAGTCCACATAAGAAGGCATGAGCTTCGGCCAGGAAGCAACACTTGCCACCCAAGCTGTCAGTTAGAAAGCGACAGTATTCTCCGCCAAGCGCTTCTACAAGCGCCTTTAACGGGGTGAGATTTCTCACCCCGTCTTTTTTTTATACCATCCCCGCTCAATTCATAGAATGCGTGGCAATGAACACTTCATTGCATACTATCCTCCCCGAGCCTCACAACCCGTCGCCCGAACATTTTTTAAATATCTCATGGCAGATGTAAACAACAACTTTTCAGTGTCCGTGGTGGTTGAAACCGACCCACAGGAATTGCAAAGTCGAGTGCTACTGGAATCTTTGCGCTCACCTCGCAGAATCACGGCACTTCACAGGTTATCTTCAGGCGAAACTTTCACCACCTCAGCCAATGGGTCGGAGTTGCTGATTGTCGAAGGAGAGTGTCACCATGATGACCAGTATCTAAGCAGTGGACATTACCTGCGAATTCATCAGAGCACCACGATAAGCACTGACAGTGGCTGCATTATGTTTGAAAAAACCGATCAATACCTGCAGGGTGACACAGGTAAACGAATCATCGATACCACAACACCCAGGCAATGGCTGCCAGGCCCGGTCGACGGCGTTACTATTTGCCCGCTGCATGTTTATGATTCAGAAAGCATCATGCTGCTCAAATGGAATCGCGCCTGCGAGTTCAGGCCCAACCTTGATCCACAGGGCGAAGAATTGCTGGTGCTCAGCGGATTGCTGCAAAACCGCGATCAACTGTATAAGCCGCTCACCTGGCTTCGAAATCCGGTTGAAGACTGGCACTCATGGCATGGTGCTTCTGACACGCTTGTTTACTATAAAAGCGGACATTTTCCTCGACCACAGTAAACGGCAGCCTAGTTAGCCTGTATCAGCGGCGACATCGCAAATTCATTCTTCTGTCGTGCGGCACAGCAAGCTGTGAAAAGTCACTATGGTGCGATACCCTGTGTCTCTGCAGGCCACCATCCGGTTGCTATTTAATACAGAAATACCCGTGAACAATAATCCGGCATCGCTGAAGCAAATGATTGTCGACTGGGCACAGGATCTGGGCTTCAGTCAAACAGGATTCACGACCACTGACCTGGGAAAACATCAGACTCGTTTTCTCAACTGGCTTGAGCAGGGTTATCACGGCGAAATGGCCTACATGCAACGCCATTCCGCATTGCGCACAAAGCCGTCGGCGCTGCACGAAGGTACTATCAGCATAATCAGCGTGCGCATGAACTACCTGCCACCGAATACGGCTGAGCCCTGGTCAGTTATAGACAACCCGGCGTTGGGGTATGTGTCGCGTTATGCACTGGGTCGTGACTACCACAAACTCATGAGGCGGCGACTGCAAAAGCTTGCCTTAAAAATAAAAAATGAAATCGGTGATTACGGTTACCGCGCGTTTGTCGACAGCGCTCCAGTGCTTGAAAAAGCACTCGCAGAGCAGGCTGGCCTCGGCTGGATAGGTAAACACAGCAATTTGCTCAGCCGCGATGCCGGCTCGTGGTTTTTTCTCGGCGAACTGTACACGAACCTGCCTCTGGGTAATGACAATCACATCTCACCGGAAAATCACTGTGGCAGTTGCCAATCGTGCATCGATATCTGTCCGACTAACGCAATCGTCGAACCCTATGTGGTCGATGCCAGGCGATGTATTTCATATTTAACCATTGAACTCAGAGGCTCTATACCACTTGAGTTCCGGCCTTTGATCGGCAATAGGATCTACGGTTGTGACGATTGCCAGCTGGTGTGCCCGTGGAACAAGTTCCTGCAACATACGGTGGAAGCAGACTTTTCCCCTCGAAATGATCTCGACAGTGCGGCACTGACTGATTTGTTCAACTGGACCGAAGCCGATTTTCTGGCAAAA
>JAHDHK010000168.1 GCA_020631335.1 Chromatiales bacterium | reverse complement strand
ACCCCCTTCAATGGTCCATAGAAATTGGGGGTCGTATTTGTTTGTTATATCAAATGCGTAGTAGTTCCTGCCACCACGACGCATTCCAACATACAGGTAAGCCTTATCATTCGCAGAGTCGATGACACCATTACCGTTTTTATCATCAATCCAAAGAGTCAGATCACCGTCCAACCCGTAGGTGCGCTCCGTCGTGGTTGCGTTGTTATAAAACGTTTCCAGATTCCCCAGCAGCTCTTTCGGGATAAAAGAAAATAATTCCCGGCCGTCGGCACTGTTAATAGCATGCAAATACCCTTCATTCGTTCCGAAAAATATCACTGAATCAGGATTTTGAGTGGTGCCACCATAGTTCGCGATAACCGGCTTGCTGTGCAACGGGTCACCCATGTGTTTACGAGTATCCGTTTTGGAGTTGTCACCGTTCTCGTCATCCACATCCACTCCGCGAGCCCACTTCAACAGATGTTTCAAGCTGTCGTCCGGTAGGTTAATGTAGTTGCCCAGCAACGCGTGGTTATCTTCATGGACCCGGTTTCTGGCATCATCCAGATCACTGGTTCCGGCACCGGTGAAAGTAGTGACCATCCGACTATTGGCATCAAGCTTACTGGCCGCGCCCCCTTTTTCAACCACACCACCGTCCACTTCGGCACTCCAGAAACTGTGTGCATCCGATTTAAAGAATCCCTTATCCAGCGCTATCTGACCGGATTGATCACGAATAGATAAAGGGGAGCCGGAAAAGCTGTAGCGCTTTAGATTTCCAGGCCATCGGGCAGTGTTGGTCGGCTGGAACAGCGCCAGATAAGTATCGCTTCGGTGTGCCAGTCTGCTGACCTGATCAATGGTTACAGAAGGGGCGACAAAGGTAATGGACTGATCAAACGCCGCTTCCATGATGGAGTCAAATGCCTTCACCAGCTCCTGGGAAGAGGACACCGGATAATAGCCACCGCCACCGGCATCAGCCATATTCTGGAGCCATGGCATATTGATACTCATGCCAATGGTATGCGTGGTGATGTTGTTAATTCCGTCAGCCGTCGGATAGTGATCGGAGTCCTTCATGTACTTTGCAAGCTCTATCCCGCAGTTACCTCCATATCGATTCTGGCCGCGGTTGTTCTTACAATCTATGCCGATGTCTTTTCCAATTCGAACATACTCATTGGTACGCCCGTAAGGATAGCCGTCGGTCAAAACCACCATATGGTTACTCTGGCAACTACCCACTACCGGTGGTGCACCCGAACTACTGACACCCCCCATATCAATAGGTGACTGCCCCCTGAAGTATCGCATCCCTTCATACATCGCACTCTGCGTGGGTGTGCCACCCGATGCATAAAGATTGTTGATGTTAGTTACCAGTGAATCTCTGGTGTTCTCGATTGGCTTGACTTCGTTGCGAAGGCTGAACTGGCCCCGCACGTAACTGGAATAACTCATCAATCCGGCGTTGAATCCATCAGTGGACTCCAGTACCGAATTCAGTGCAGACTGCACACGCTCCAGACGTGTACGCCACTTCTGATCAAGATAAGACTGAACAGAAGAAATTTCCGCCTCGGTCAGCCTGCGGTCATAAACCAGCATTTCTGCCAGCTCATGGTCAGCAGTCCATTTTCCAATCCACAGACCACCTCCTGTAGACACAGGCGTTGCCATCGGTGTGACTGCCTTGTGATCACCGTTATTCAGTATTAAACCGTTCTGGTTGGCAGCCACCGACTTGTACGCGACGACCTGCGTAACGTCGCCTACCTCCGTAGGGTTAAAAACCGTGGTCCGGTTGCGGTTTGTGTAGGCGTCACCCGCATCCCAATACCAGTTATTGTTGCCCCATGGTGTGTGAAAGCTGGCGCGTCCCGTGCCACCGAGGTGGTTTCCGTTAAAACTCACGAAAACATTGCTACTGCGGACGTTTTCTTTTTGTACGAAGAATATGGTGGCTTCATCCATTTGACCATCAAAGACATCCGGCCCTGTCATCAGGTCGTTCGTGAAACGCACTGATGTTCTGTTTCCTATACGCCCGATAGTTGCCGAGGTACCGACCAGGTCATGGCCATGGCCGGATTTATCTTTCCAGCGCGCCACGTTGCCGGAAAATCGCCGCCAGTCCCAGGATCTGTCTCCCTCTGCATCAAGAAGTGATGACCGGTCACTCGCATCAAGCCACAGCACATTACCGGGTATGGCCGGACGGGTAGTGGCATCTGTCCACCCCATCGAACCGGACACGTCTACCACAAAAAGTACATTGGGTGGCTGAGGTTCCGAGTTAAAGAAAATTTCAGTATCGTCAGCCGACGCCACTCCGATGAAAGCGGACCAGACAGCCGTTAACAGCACGACGGAAGTTTTTTTCATGCTGTTGCCAATAGCCAAAGCAGATCTTATTGAACGGTACAATGTATAGTTATCCTTAAAAGCCGACTTTTCAGATAAGACATGCGAACAAATCCCGCACGCTACCACCCCAAATAATATCTACAGGCATTCCCTGCCCTGGCCAGCATAATTCGACCTAGGCAGGGTGACGGCAATTCAGCGATTTTCTTTAGCGAAGCGTGCGATTCAGCATCCGGTTGAGCAGTCTCAGGCAACTAGGTGATGATTGCGGACGCGGAACAGCGCACGGATTGTTCGGTGCTTTGTGATCCAGGTGGCAATAGCTCTGTCAGACACACTCCTGAGTCAGACTGGCCTTGTACCTGCACTCTGAACGGAGGTATTCATCGCTCAAGGTTCCAACGGGACTACCTCATTGCACGCAAACAGGATTGAGTAGCAGTCAACAAGCAACATAATGGTGACACGGGTATAGGGGTGCTGCGCCCTGTTCAGACGTATTCACGAACTTTTTTATACACCGCTAACAGCGCGGCTAACGCCGGACGGTCACTGAAGGGCAGCCTCTTCGAGATCGCTCAGTGTCGTTTTTAACTTTACTGAATAAAGACAGTAGCAGAGCTGAAACACACATAGGTAGCCAATGACCGCAGCTGGCATTGCTATGATGTCAACGACCTGAAAAGCGCGAGTGACGATTCAACCCAACGAAAGTCACCTGCAATGCGGCGGCTTATCTTTCTCATCCACTCTGCGGGACTTCGTCCCGGCACCGCTTTCACTATAAAGCGCTATCCGATGACCCTGACTATCCGAGTGATTCTATACGATCAGCAATTGAGAGAATCCGGTACATATCTCTAAGCACCGGCTTTTCGATCAGCTTGCCATCGATAACAACCAGCCCCGTATCCGCCTGCTCAAATGCTTCAGTGATACGCCGGGCTTTTGCAATATCGTCCGCGGTCGGAGTAAACACACGGTTTAATGCGGCAACCTGTTTTGGATGGACCGATCCCTTTCCGGAAAAACCAAGCGCTTTGGCTTTTTCTGCTTCGACAACCATCCCGTCAGGATCTTCAAGGTCCAGGTAGGGGACGTCGATGACGTCAACACCAACCGTCGCCGCCGCGTGCACCACCCGGGATCGGGCATACAGCAGTGGCTCCCATGCATTCTCGCAACGCAGTTCTGCCGCCATATCAACGCCACCGAAAAACAACGCATCGATGCGGCTGCTTGATTGCGCTATTTCAAACGCAGCCTGCAGGCCTCGATTGGTTTCTATGATCACGTGTAATCGCGTGTTGTGCCCACGCTCTGTGAGCAGATCGTCCAGCCATGATACTTCCTGCGGGGTGTTTACTTTCGGCAGCATCAGCGCCGGAGGCGGGGTATCAGTAGCTAATACCGCCTGCACGTCTGCCAGCCCGAACGCTTCACGCAGGCAGTTTATTCGAACGATCCGCTCTACGCCGTCCTGCGCCTGAGGCTGCTCAAAAAGCGCCAGCGCCGACTGCCGTGCCTGCGCTTTATCTTTCGGTGCAATACCGTCTTCAAGTTCAACGCACACGATGTCGGTACCGGACGCCAGGGCTTTGGGAAACATCTCAGGTCTGAGGCCCGGTGTGAATATAAAGCTTCTACGCGGGCGCGGTGTGCGTTCGACAGGCATGTTCATCGGGGGTTCTCTCGCAGGTAGATTGTTCCGCGTCATTACTCACGCGTTGAAGGAGTCTACCATTTCACATGCGATTGATTCATGCCCCGAAACAACACCGCAGCCTTGCCGCCCCGGGGTAAATCCGAACAACTTCTACCTTTGTATACCCCCGGTGACGGCCGCCCCGAGCCTGGGTCGGGGGCAGTTCGTCACCGGCAGCGCAACTTCTACAAATACAGACTCGCTTCTATAAAGACAACTGGTAGCTCATCGGCACAAAGTGGAACCCGCCGGCATCCCGATTAGCCACAAAACCGACACCGGGGAAAGGCATGTGATATCCGATAAACGGAATCTTCTCGGCCGCCAGCATGCCGAATACGTTTTTACGTGTCGCAGCAGCTGCGGCTTTATCCATATCAAATTTAACTTCCCAGTCGGGATACGCCAGCGACCAGACAAAATGGTTAGCAGTATCTGCGGCAACTAACAGTTGCTGGCCACCAGACTCCAGTCGATACACCATATGGCCGGGGGTGTGACCAAAGGCCGCCATCGAGGTAATACCGGACACCACCGATTCTTCATCACCGATAAAAGACATTTTCTCGGCCAAGGGTCGGACTTTATTTTCAAACCGCTCGTTGTCCTGTTTTGCCCAGGCATCAAATTCAGCCTGACCGGTAACATAGCGGGCGTTTTTAAAGGTAGCAGTGCCGTCTTCATTGCTCAGACCGCCAATGTGATCGCCATGCATATGTGTAATAACGACAACGGTGACTTCGTCCGGCTGTATACCCGCCTGTGCCAGTGCCGCTGTTGTGCCGCCGGCACTGAGTCCGGCATCAAACAACACGATGTCATCGCCTGTTCGAACCACTGTCGGTGTGAAATAAAACCTGGCCTTATCAGTCGGTATGAAGTTAGCCTCACTTGCCGCCGAAAAGGCTTCTTTTGATACATTCATACCAAAAATATTTTGCGGACCTTCAACCACCCGGGAGCCAACCAGCAGTGTGCTGACTTCCATATCACCGAGCGCCATCGTGTGCTTTACAGCGTTGCTCGCCATGCCGGCACTTTCAGCGGCAACCAGTGTATTGCCGGTCAGCCCAAGTGCCGGCGTCACCGCTGCCATGGCCAGCACTTTTCTACGGGAAACCGCATTGGTTTTAAGGTCACTCATGTTTTTCTCCATTCAGTGATGAGTCAGTTACTGCAGTATCTGACATCATACTGCCATGAGACAGTGATCTCACTCATTACCTGTAAATAGACAGAGGAACTTTCAGAAACAATAGCGGTCACGTTTCTATCAGGGCCATATAGAATAAACACGACAAAAAGACTGCCTGTCTCGTTAACAGTTAACATCAATCAGTTTGAAAACGCTCAGCACAAAACCACCACCCCTGATGTGACTGGCCAATGTGAATACAACTGTCGCTTAGCGCCCAACACAGCAACTGCCCTGTTAAGCCGTTTTTCAATCAAACGGAGCGTAACAGCGTTGAACCGCTTAGGTGAAACCGCTAACAAGACGTGCGTGGTACTGCGCCATATATTGTCAGGCAGCTTTTACCTGAGTCAGCAGATCTGTGAATTCTTGCAATGGCATCGGCCTGGCAAAACCAAACCCCTGTAGTGAGTGACAACCCAGCTTGCGCAACATCTGACGATGTTCTTCACTCTCAACGCCCTCTGCCACCGTGTCCATCCCCAGTGATTCAGCAATTTGAATAATCGATTTCACCAGATCGAGATGTTTACGCGACTCAAGCATCGGCATGATCAACCGTTTATCAATTTTAACTCTGTCCGGTTTTGCTTCGAGCATACCCAGCAAGGATGCATGTCCACTGCCGAAATCATCGATATCGAGGGACACCCCCATAGCCCGCAAACCATCCAGATTGCTGGACACCACACCGCTGGGCTCATCGAGCAGCATGGTCTCTACCAGTTCAAAACAGATCCGGCTGGGAAAGGGCTCCATGGACTTGATTGTATCGATAAAGTCTCTTGCTGCGAGAGATTGCGGCGACACGTTGATAGACAGTGCCGGCATTTGTATCCCTGCTGCCATTAAATTTTTTGCATCGCGAATAGAAGTCCGCAGTATTGAACGGTCGAGGTCGACCAATCGACGCTCGGCAATGGCGATGTCTAGAAAGTCACAGGGCAATAATATACCCCGCTGCGGATGATTCCATCGCGCCAGCGCTTCAACACCGGTTACTGCCAGTGTTTCGGTATCGAACTGTGGCTGATAAAACGGAAAAAATTCGCCGTTGTCTATTGCATGTCTAAATTCCTGTCGTTGCTGCCTTAGTTCTTCATGTTCACGCTGAATAGATGTGGTGAACTGCTCGTATCTGCCGCGACCGTTGTGCTTGGCTCGATACAACGCCAGATCGGCAAACTTCAACATTTGGTTCAGTGTCAGTCGCCCCTCGCTATCGTAGGCTACACCGACACTGACACTGATATTGACTTGTTCATTATCGACAATGGCAGGTTCATCCATCGCGGCGATAACACGTTGTGCGATTTCCTCAAGTTCTGCCTGAGACTGACCGTCCACCACCACGACAAATTCATCACCGCCGATACGCGAAATAAAATCGCCGGCGCGTACGCACTCTCTGAGCGTATTGGCCAGATGAATCAGTACCGCATCGCCGGACAGATGCCCTTTGGTATCGTTAATTTCTTTAAAGTAGTCAAGATCAATATGCAATACCCCGACTGCTTTCGACTCAATTTCGTTGCGTTCCAGAAGCTTTGAATAGTGGCTTTCAAGGTGGCGCCGGTTAGCTAACCCGGTGAGCGGGTCAGTTTGCGACTGCTCTTTGGCCAGACGCAGTTTTTCTACCTCAAGCTGCACCTTTCGATACTCAGAAATATCGAAAATAATGCCGAACAGACCCGGCGTATTATCGGGCAGCATAATCGGTATTTTCTTTACCAGCGCATAGACGCCGTCACCGATTTCCTCTTCCTGAGTCAGAGACTTTTGCGTGCGTATGACCTGATCGTCTCCGTCGTAGAACTTTGCAACCTGATCTGCGGGTAGTAAATCTGCATCGGTCTTCCCGATCAGCGAATCGCTGCCTACCAGTGATTCAAACGCTTCATTGGTAAATATCCATTGATGACGGGCATTCTTCACAAAGACCGGGTCTTCGAGCCGGCCCAGAAGATTGCGGAAAAATTCCGCCTGCAATGACTGCACAGGCATATTACCGGCAGCCTCGTCAGATGTGGATTCGAAATCGGCGCTATTCATATATCAGTAAGCGTCAAAAATCCCGAATGGTTGAGGTCTGCTACACCGCCCTGCCTCAGCAAAAACACACCCGGGGTCGCAGCGTTAGCGCTTACAGTAGCCCACGTTTGCGTATTGCGGACACGAAGATCAGCAGGCAAATGACGGCCTCTCAGCCGACGATACCACTGCCGGGAAAATCAGCGCTTTCTAAAGCACTCACACATGCACCCGGTAGAAAACCGGCGCCTGCAGGTCTGTTTTGCAGGTGAGATAATTGGGGTTTTTACGAGTAATTCGGGTTCGACCCGTGCGAACTCAGCGGCGCGGGGAAATCGTCATCTTCCTCTGCCATGATACTCAGATCGATCAATTCACGATCAGCGGTCATTTTCCTGCCGGCATGGTGACGCACAGGTTTACCGGTGCTCGCGCATTTCTCGATGCAAGATTGTAATTGTTTGACAAAACTCAGTAAAAATCTGGTCTGTTCGGGTGTCATCGGGAGCTTCGGTGCCGCTGCAATAATACTGTTTAAATATACAGTATTATTTACAGCAATGCACCATTGGGAAACGCAATTGTTACTTCAATTCAGAAATATGGTGGTCCACAGACCCAGGTAGTACTGGTATCTCTGCTTGAGTGTGCTGTCGCACGGATTTCTGTCATCGCAAGTCTGCACTGCCGGCTCCGACTCATCTGACATTGACGCCCGGGGTACAGTCACCGTGGACGCACATGCACTAAGCATGAGTGCAACGACGGTAGCTGCGAGTGGTCTGTATTTCTTGTTCAAATTTCTGGCCTCGATTGCCCCATCCGTCCGACTGTGTTTCAGTTCGGACACGAGTATCGGCCTGTATTTCTGACTACGGACTTAAGCGCATACAGAACCAGTGCCAGTTTCCGGACAATTCACAGAAGTTAGCAATTCAGACACACCGGGTGACGAAAAACCCCGTCGAACATGTGAACAAACCCTGAAAATGCGGCACTTGAGCATAAACCGGGTGGTGCTTGTCAGATCCGGGCGATCAGCGACAGCAATTGAACACGACAAAATTCACGGCGACGCAGTAAGCACTTCAGTCGTTATCCAGTAGTCCGGCACCGGCACCGGCCAGGCGCGAAGCCTCTGTTGCGGGAACGTAGGTGCGATGCGCAAAGGATTGGAGCACATCTAAAGTTGATACATCCACCTCAACCCGCTGCCGAACAGCCAGGTTTGCTGAAACAGGGTCTGATGCGTCGATTGTTACGTTACCGGATTCGGTATCAGTGGTATTCACATCACCACATATCAGTTCGACATTATGCTGACCACAGCGAACCCGGGTTTGGTTGATTTGCAGCTCATAGCTGCCAGGCAGACGTGCAATCGCGGGGACTAACAATACCGGGTACAACAGGCTGTGGATTGTGAGCGCTGCCCCCTTGGCTACTTCCGCCAGGCCGAAGTCTGACAGCACACAGCCGGTGATTACCGGGCACAGATATTTACCGGAACCAGACCAGCTATCAGGGTCTCTGTTAACCGGTGACAGATCGGCACTGTGGACATCTTCAATAGAAGGTAATAGCAATGCAAACGGTACTGCCGATGGCAGTCCGCGCATAGCCAGCCACGCAGCGGTGGCACCGGCCTCCTGTGCATATCCCCAACTGAAGCCGGCACCACGATAGGCTTTGACTACCAGTGCGTCGAGCTCGCCTATTGACAGGTCCAGCATTAGTGCGTCTCTGGTAACGGTGGATATATCCAGTCATCGGCAAACCCGCTCGTACCGATTTCTTCGAGCACGGGTGCATGCTGATACATGGTGATACGCACCCAGCGGTCAGAACGCGGATCAAACTTTACTGCGCCGAAAAAAGATAGTTTACAGCGCAACAAATCAATCGGCAGCATTGCTGAGGAAATCAGATTATCTGTAACTTCCGAATACGGGTGCAGCTTCGACTGTTGAACTCTGCGCACAGTGTGTCTGTACTGCGGCTGTTCCAATAAAAACTCTGCAGTTTGTGTGCATTCACTTGCAGCTAATGCGGTGCGCAACGCGGCAACATCCCGGGCCGTCGCCAGCGGATGTTCAAGGTCGGCACCCTCTTCTTCAAAACGTTCACCCAGCCGAGGCTCAAGCTTCTCTTCCGAGGCGTACCAGAATCTGGCGTTGTCCCGGTGGCTCTGAGGATCAAATGATTCAGTAAAGCGATAATTTTGTGCAAGCAGCTGCTGAAGCTCCGTGATCGGCATCCGCCCATCGATGGCAAAGTGAAGTGATTCATCATTGCTCATGGTGGCAGACAATTCATCGACCAACCGGGGATAAGGCTCGAACATCAAAGAGACCACACACTCCTGGCCTTCAAAAGACAGATTCTGTTCAGCCCATGTAAACAGGGTTTGCCATGGCAAATGACCGGACCAGTCCATCGAAGATAAGAATTTACCGAGGTGATCAAGATCGTGCGACAACGCTTTAATTCTTGTGTGCTGTAACTCATGGCTCGTTTGCCATTGCGACACCAGAATAGCCTGTCGCTGCAGCCGATCTGTAAAACAGTCAATCTCCGTTGACGTGACATGGCTTTGTGCCAATACCCGCGCCAGTGCAGTTTCCCGGGCAACGATCCATTGATTCAGCAAAGTAGGATGATTGACCAGGAAGGGGGCCATGCCCAGACCGGTTGAATTGCCGATACCGAGCCGGCGCTTCAGATTGATGCACAAGGGTACCGCCTGTTCCGGGTTATCTACCGCGGCCAGATGCTCAACAATATCCGTACTGAATGCTCTGATCATCAGTACGCTAAGCAACTCGGTTTGAAACGGCTCGGCAAACTCAGCACGCTCAGCAATAAAACGCCGGTCGCAGGCACCGAACTTGCCCGACCCGTATACCGCTGTTGTGCGCATTAGATAACCCACCTGATCGAGCTCGTGAGACTCTGGTTGTCTGCCATCGGCCAGACATCGGCGCACATAGTCAAACAACCGGACAGATCGGTTAGCCCGTGACAGGGATAACTCGCTGCCACTGATCCTGCCGGCTTCCTGTTTCGGGACATTTCCCGCGAGCCGGTCCAGATCACTTTGTTCCGGCACCCCGTCAAACAGCGTAAAGGTGGCATCCCACTCTTCTGCGATGACCCGATCAGAGCGCTTCGAGGGATCAAGATCATTGGCAAAAGCAATCAAACTGTAGGAACGCTGCGGCCCGGTGGCGGTATACACAGCCACCCCGACGCCATGCTGGTCTACCTCCCAGCGAGTGCGTTCGAATCTCCATTGCTGCCGATGTAGACGGCGCAGTAACACGCGCATAAAAGACAACCTGGACTGATGCAATACGCCAAGTCTGTCCAGACTCATCACCTTTTCCGGTGCCCGCAACGCGACTTCACCGGCGGCAGATAGAGAACAAGTTGATTTCATCACGCTTTCCAGCGCCCCTTTGTCAGGTGTTGCAACCTATCGGGATGCAGGGTGCGGGAAAACCATCGCACCCGCGCTGCCTCCGTTAAATTGCCTGTACAACCACATGATGGTTACCCAAAGCTATTATTTTTCGATCATATTAGCCCGATATGCAAATCGCAAAAAACGTTTTTAGCATTTGCCGGCGACGCTTTCTGTTCATCTTGCCGTCTTTGCACAACCACTGCGGTACAGGGCACTTTGAATTACACTCCTGCGATGCATTATTCCCGGCTACAGAAACCGCTTAACAATCAATGGCATTGGCTGCGCCATGGTCAAAGCACTGCCAATATCCAGCACGTTATCGCCAGTGATCCGGCCACCTCACCGGACAATCACGGCTTGTCTAACGACGGAGCACAACAAGTGCGCGATGCTCTATCGGCTCACACTGAACTGAACTGCAATACAAAGATCATTGCATCTGACTTTTTACGAACCCGGCAAACCGCCGAAATTGCGGCAGACTGTCTGCACAGTTTGCAACAGCCCGCTTTCGATCGTCGGTTACGCAAACGATTTTTCGGCAACCGGGAAGCAACCCCGACAGATAATTATCTGCCGGTATGGCAGCTCGACGCTCAGGACGCTACCCACACGCATGGTAACGTTTAATCGGTAGTTCAGGTTGCATGTCGCATGAGTGAGATCGTTTTAGCTGAAGATGCACAGCACAGGCATCAGAGTTTCCTGTTGGTGTCCCACGGCGACCCGTCGCAAATTCTCGAGTGCTGCTTTGCGGGTCGGCCACTCACTGATCACCGGCAACTCCCCCCGCTACCTACCGTCGGACTGCGCTCAGCGCAAAACGTGCGGGTGGGCTGACTGTCACGAAACCGCCGGCCAGCCTGCCCTACACTGTAAAAAACTTGTAAAGAACCCAATGACACCAGATTCCGAAGACCTGTGGTTCCTGCCGCTTGGCGGTTGTGGAGAAATAGGCATGAACTTCAATGTCTATGGCCACGACGGTAAATGGCTGATAATCGATTGTGGACTGACCTTCAAAGAAGCCGACAAAGAAAACAACGATAAAGGACCGAGACGACGTACGGTTCAAATGGCTGACCCTGCATTTATTGTCGATAAAACAGAAGATATTGTCGGCATGATCATCACACATGCGCATGAAGATCATATTGGCGCCGTGCAGTATCTGTGGCCACAACTGAAATGTCCCGTTTTCACCACTGCTTTCACCGCTGCCATATTGCAACGAAAACTTGCAGAAACCACCTTTAGCAGTGACGTACCGATCCGCACGGTCGAACGTTCAGACTGTATTGATATCGGCCCGTTTAACGTCGAATGGATCGGTATGACACACTCCGTACCGGAGCCCTATAGCCTGTTAATTAAAACACCCGCCGGTACGGTTCTGCACTCAGGAGACTGGAAGCTCGACAGCACACCGGTCGTTGGAGAACCCTACGACGAAGCACGCTGCAAAACACTGGCTGCAGAATCTATCGATGCCATTGTTTGCGACTCCACCAACGCGACAGAGCACAGGCACACTCGTTCCGAGGCCGATCTCTACGAAGGGCTTAAACACCTGGTTGCCAATGCCAGTGGTCGCGTCGTGGTGACCTGCTTTGGCAGCAATCTCGCGCGGGTGGCTACCATTGCACGCATCGCAGAGGAAACTGACCGGCACCTCGGCCTGCTGGGTCGTTCAATGATCAATATGGTCAGCGCCGGCCGCGCTACCGGTTTGCTGCCGGTAGATGATGTCAGTATT
>JAHDHK010000167.1:6545-12549 GCA_020631335.1 Chromatiales bacterium | reverse complement strand
AAGCGCAATCGTGAGATCCGTATTGATAACCATGAACTGGTGTCCGCTGTCTGCAGTATTGAGTCGTATATCGCAATGGAAAGTGCAGGTGCACTGATGGATATCATACGTTCCGGTGCCGATAATCCTGCCGTGGTCACACAGATCATGCTCGACAGAGCATCTCAGCAGTTCCCGGCGGCCTATGCCGCGTATGATCTGCGAGGCAAAGAGAATCATGCAACGCGTGTGGCCAGAGAGTTCTTCACGGATGTTGTTAGCGCTGCGATGAAGCAGGGCATCGGCTATCGCGTTATGTAGGGCTGCAAGTGAATGCGTCAGGGTATGGTGACAGGTTCCGCTGATGTTATTGACGAACGGCGCTGCGACTCTGGCTGTCTGTGGCTTTGCCAGCTGGTTGTTTTACAGACTAGCAATAGAGTGACAATTGATTTTACGGCACCGGCGCGGTGCAATCATTAAAGCACCATCGAACCATACAATCGTGTACTTTGTCTGTTGCATTACACTATAGTGTGCGTGATTTCAGCATAACCACGCTCACTTGATTAACAGGCAGATGCAATGAAACCGGTAGTCATTTTTGATCCTCACTGGCGCACCGTGGACGAGCTATTCTCAAAGGCGGCGCTGACTGAATTTAAACAGAACTTTGATATCGTATGGGGGCGTGATGAGCCCATTCCCGATGATGTCTTTACACAGGCATGGCCGGGAGCGTTTGCCTATGTTGCGGCAGAGCCGGTGGTGACTGCCGCGCTGCTGGCCGATGCAGCATCACTTCGTTGTGTGGTTGAGGTCTCCGGTGCATTCCCTGACACCATAGACTATGCAAGTTGCGCAGAAAGCAAAGTCGAGGCTTTGTCCTGCGCGCCGGGGTTTCGCAATGCAGTAGCGGAGATGGGGCTTGCAATGGCGTTGAGCAGTGCGCGTGGGCTGATTACTGAACACGAGTCATTCCGTCACGGCAACGAGCGCTGGCTGGAAGACAACACAGAAACAGACTTCTCACTCTATGGTGCGCAGGTGGGTTTTGTCGGCTACGGTCAGATAGCGCGGGAACTAACGCGATTGTTAGTGCCATTCGGTGTGCAGATAAAAGCCTATGATCCCTGGCTGCAAAGCGAAGATGTGCTGCCAGCGAATGTTGTGCCCGGGTCATTAGATGAAGTAGCCGCTTTTTCGCGCTGTTTGTTTGTTGCTGCAGCGCCGACCAGAGAAAACGAAGGGCTGGTGTCTGCCAGCGTGTTGTCACAGCTTGCCGATCATTCGCTGGTGGTGGTGCTAAGCCGGGCGCATCTGGTTGACTTTGACGCCTTAACCGCCGAGGCCGCGAGTGGGCGTTTGCGGGTGGCCACTGATGTGTATCCGTCCGAGCCGCTGGCTGCCGATCATCCAATGCGCAGCGCATCGGGGGCGCTATTGTCGCCGCATCGGGCAGCGGCGGTCCGTGGCGGGCGGCAACTCATTGGCGATATGGTGTTGCACGATCTGCTGGCGATCCGCTCGGGCAAACCGGAAAGGCAACTCGGAGTCGCCAATCTTCAGACCATTGCGGCAGTAGCCGGCGTGGGTGACGCCAGTCAGGTGGCTGATATGGCAGCAGCAAGGGAGAGCTGATCGACGCTGCCGTGCCGCTACCGTAACCGTTGCTTTATCCCCCATCCGGCGTATTTCCATCCCCCCTTAATCGCTGTTAGTTTATTGGTAGGCTACTTGCTTGCGAAGCCTTTTCACCTGCCATATCTCGTCTCGATTAATCTACTTCCTTAGCTGGTGACTGGGGTCTAGGGGTCGATCTCTTGAGTGGACAGACTGACTACGTTGGTATAGGGGAGTTGATATGGCAATTGTTCATTGCAGGGCCTGTAAACAAAAAATAACCAGAATGGACACAACATGTCCACGTTGCGGTGCGCCAAACAGCCGGCTGATGCCATTGTTTCTGGGCATCATATTGTTTGCGTTGTGTGCGGTGTTTTACAGTACCTTCAAGCAGGCATCAAAAGACAGTTCTCTGGAGCTTGTGGTAAAGCCTCAGCCACCGTCGTCTTCCCGAACGCAAATGGGTGCAGCCAAAGAACTGATGGCAGGTTCTGACGAGGCACAGTAAATTGGCGGATCAGGCAGGTTGTTGCAGTGCCTCTTTAGCTAAGTACCCGATGATTAACCCGCTGTGAAGCCCTTGCAGATTGCATTGAATAAAACCACTGGTAAAAAATAGTCAGCATCAATGAAACAAAATGGTCACAAGCATAGTGGCCTTTGATTGCAGTCACTTTGTATGCAGTGCTTTTAGACCCACTTCCTTTCAATTTTATCTTCATATTGCCGTTCAAAAAACAATGCATCGTCGTTGTGAACGCTCAGGCTCGCACTGAGATAAAAGTACTTTTCATCGCTTCGCATTGAACAGGTGGCAGAAGTTTGCCAGTGCCATTGGTCGCGGCCTCCGGATTGAATCCAGTGTATATCCGCTCTGGCCGTCAGCGGGTCTTCCGGATGGATTGACCATTTTTCAACGACCTTACTGCCTGATACCAGGCTATGTTGAAGGTCGATGTGTTCACCGAAGTCATTATCAATAATGGTGGTCACTATGCCGGTGTTGGGGTCAGTGACTGTGTTTCTGGTGGAACTTGCCTGTCGCTGTGTTTTTGTCTGCCAGCCTTCGGCGGTTTCAGGGGCTTCAAAGGATACTTCATCCCCGTTAGCCGGCGGCCGAAGTGGCAGGTTGAGTCCGGCGCTGGTCAGAGTAAGCGTTGCCGCTTCAGGTGAAGGCCACAGCAACGGCCAGTAGCTGGTTGAAAAAGACAGTCGCAGCCGATGGCCTTCGCCGATACGATAGGCAATCTCATCCATAGTGATGGTGGCAGCGTATTGTTTGCCGGCTTGCAGTCGCTGCGGTTGCGCTGATGATTGATGATGCGTCAGGTTCATGATGCCGTAGGTAATCAGCGCAGAGGTACCATCGGGTCGCAGGTCGCACAACCTGCACACCACAAAGGCCAAAGGTTTATCGCTGCTGAAAGTTAGTTTAACGCCCGGTGCGCCGACAATATCTAATGCCCGGTCCAACAAGTCTCCGTCAAAGCACACCGATAACTTATCATCGCCACGTTGATCATCAGGCAACTCCGGCCCGAAGGTGAACGGAAAGTACTCACCGGTAGCAGCACCACAGATTTGTGACGTGCAAATTTCTGTCTGCAGGCTTGCGGGGGCTTCGCTCAACCGGCCTTTCTGCGCATCGGCTGACAGGCTGCAGTAAAGTGTCGTGGTATGAATGTGCGGGGATGGCAGAGACTGTTCTGCAATCCATCGTCCCGGTCTTTCGTCGAGCCATCGTTTCGGCTGAACACTGTCCATCAGCCATGCGCTGTAAGCCGGTGTGTTGCCTGTGCTGGCCGGCTGCCCTTTTAACCACTGGTTCCACCAGTCATGCGCCAGCTGCAGAAATCCGATTGCCGGTTGTGGTGCTGCGTAGTGCGGGTACTTGTGTATCCAAGGTCCGACAATACCCCTGACCGGTGCGTTTAAGTTTCGCACCAGGTGTGCAATGGTATTGCGGTAACCGTCATGCCATCCGCCGATCGAAAGCACAGCGGCATCAATGGCATCGTAGTCTTCGCACACAGATCCGTGCTTCCAGTAGTCACTGCGGCTTTGTTCCCGCAGCCATGTAGATGCAAGAAACGGCTGGTTTTGCAGTCTTTGCATCCACATGTCTTTCCATGTGTCTCCCACTAATAACGGATCGGGCGGCGGGGAAGAGTAAGACAACATGTTAGCTGCCCAGCCTGCGTTTTCATTCAGCAGGCAGCCGCCTTTGTAGTGAATGTCATCGGCGTAACGATCGACAGTGGAACAAAGCGTAATGATTGCTTTCAAGCCGGGTGGACGTAACGAGGCCACCTGAAGTGAATTAAAGCCGCCCCATGAGATACCCATCATGCCAATGCTTCCTGTGCACCATCGCTGAGCGCATAACCAGGCAATGACTTCGCAGGCGTCCTGCAGCTCCTGTGGTGTGTACTCGTCGGTCATTATTCCCTCCGACTCACCGCTGCCGCGCATGTCTGTTCGAACGCAGGCGTAGCCACGGGCCGCCATCCAGGGGTGAGTCAGCTCATCTCGATGGACTGTGCCGTCGCGCTTGCGATAGGGTAGTTGTTCCAAACTGGCGGGCACTGGTTGGTCATCGGCATCGACCGGCATCCAGATGCGAGCCGAAAGCACGCAGCCGTCGGACAACGGGATCTCGACATGGGGCTGCTCTGACACTTGCCGTAGTACCGGGGTTGTCGTCGTCACTTGTGGGTCTCCGGGTTGCGGTGGTGCCGACGCGTGCGGTGGTGCCGATGGTTGCGGTGGGATCAGTTAAGTTCCCCCGACGGGCACGTGGTAGCATTGCGTCTGCTGCAGACTTTGTAAACGCTCAGGCGAAAGATTGCACGGAAAATTAATTTGTGTGCTGCAGGCCGGGTCGGGCTGAACCCGCCGGCGCTTAGGTGGTGTGCAAACCTGTTCGAACATTTGGAGGATCATTGGTATGTCAAAGTCTTTTGAACAACTCAATAATATGCTCAGCAGCGGGGATATCTCGCGACGTGACTTTATCAAACGGGCTACCGCGCTCGGTGTCAGCGCTGCTGTTTCCGGCCAGTTGTTATCCGGCATGGCCTATGCCGAAGAGCCGGTCACCGGTGGTACGCTGAAACTGGGCTCATCCGGCGGTGAATCGACCAACAGTCTGGACCCGGCGACCTCTTCAAGTGCGGTGCCGTTCCTGAACGGACATCAGTGGGGTGATCTGCTGGTAGATATCGCCGACGACGGCAGCATAGAGCCCCGACTGGCTGAAGAGTACGGTTCATCACCCGATGCCAAAACCTGGACCTTCAAAATTCGCAAAGACGTTGAGTTTCACAATGGTAAGTCACTGACCCCTGCCGATGTACTGGCCACGCTTGAGCGCCATTCCGGTGAAGAAACCAAGTCCGGCGCACTGGGTGTGATGCGTGGCATCGATACCATGAAAGTCGACGGTGATACCGTCGTTGTGGGTTTGAAAGATGCCAACGCCGATCTGCCGTTTTTAATGGCTGACTATCATTTGGTGATTCAACCCAACGGTGGCAAAGATGCTCCGGATGCGGGTGTCGGCACCGGTCCTTATAAAGTAGCGGTTAACGAGCCGGGAGTCAGACACGGCTACGAGAAAAACCCCAACGACTGGAAGTCTGATCGCGGCTACGCCAATGAAGTAGAAATATTAGTGATCAATGACGACACCGCGCGGGTTGCAGCGCTGCAGTCCGGGCAGGTACACATGATTGAACGTGTTCCGCCTAAGATTGTCAGCATGGTCAAGCGGATTCCAAACGTAGAAATAAAATCTGCACCGGGGCGTGGTCACTATGTGTTTATTATGCATGCGAACACAGCACCGTTTGATAATAACGACCTGCGTATGGCATTGAAGTACGGTATCAACCGTCAGGAGATGGTCGATAAAATTCTGTTCGGCTATGGGTCGGTTGGTAATGATATGCCCATCAATGCAGCGTATCCGTATTTTTCTGATGACTTCGAACAACGCGAATACGATCCTGACAAAGCGGCATTTCACTACAAAAAATCCGGTCACAGTGGGGCGGTGTTACTGCGTACTGCCGACGGTTCGTTTCCAGGTGCGGTAGATGCCAGTCAGTTGTTCCAGCAAAGCCTGGCTAATGCGGGGATCAAGCTCGATGTGAAACGTGAACCCAACGATGGCTACTGGTCAGAAGTATGGAACAAACAACCGTTCTGTACTTCTTACTGGGGTGGTCGTCCGACGCAGGATCAAATGTATTCAACAGCCTACCTGTCAAGTGCAGACTGGAATGACACGCGTTTCTACAACGATGACTTTGACAATATGCTGCTTGCGGCCAAAGGCGAACTTGATGACACCAAGCGTAAGCAGATCTATCGAGATATGGGCAGCATGCTGCGTGAT
>JAHDHK010000167.1:0-6535 GCA_020631335.1 Chromatiales bacterium | reverse complement strand
GAAGGTGGCTTGATCTGCCCGATGTTTAACGACTGGGTGGAAGGTGTATCGACAAACGTCGGCGGCTGGGCAGTTAATCCGAACCAGGCCATGATGAATGGTCAGGCATTATCACGCTGCTGGTTAAAAGCGTAATAAGCCCTTACTCAGTTAATACATGTCTCACCTGTTGAAACTGCTGGCCCAGCGCGTTGTGCTGGGCTTTTTGTTGTTACTGGCGGTGTCTGCGCTGATATTTATGGGCACAGAAATACTCCCCGGCGATGTCGCGCAGTCGATACTGGGGCAATCCGCCACACCTGAGGCGCTGGCGAATCTGCGTCGTGATCTCGGGCTGAATGAGCCTGCACTGACGCGTTATTTCAGCTGGCTGGGAAACCTGCTGCAGGGTGACCTCGGCACAGCACTGACCAATGGGGCGGATATCTCTTCCTCTATCGGCAAACGGCTGTATAACACTGTATTTCTTGCGTCAGTGGCTGCGGTGCTGGCGGTACCGCTGGCATTGGTACTGGGTATGCTGGCGGTTCGGTATCGCAACAGATGGCCCGATAAACTGATCTCTGGTTCAACACTGGCGTTTATCTCGTTGCCCGAGTTTTTTATCGGCTATCTGCTGATCTACTTTGTGGCAGTGAAGCTGGGGTGGTTTCCCAGTGTGGCGACAGTTTTCGAATCAATGAGTTTTGCCGAGCGCCTTTCCGCAGTGGCGTTGCCGGCCACCACGCTGACACTGGTGGTACTTGCGCATATGATGCGCATGACCAGAGCTGCCATCCTTAACGTTATGCAGTCAGCGTACATAGAAACTGCAGAGTTAAAAGGTCTGACGGGTTTCAAGATTATCTTTCGGCACGCGTTTCCCAATGCGATTGCGCCCATCGTGAATGTGGTGATGTTAAATCTGGCGTATCTGATTGTCGGTGTGGTTGTGGTGGAAGTGATTTTTGTCTACCCCGGTATGGGACAATATCTGGTTGATCACGTGGCCAAGCGTGATGTCCCTGTCGTGCAGGCGTGTGGTCTGGTGTTTGCGGCGTTTTATATTTTTTTGAATATGCTGGCTGACATTATTGCCATTGTCAGCAATCCTCGATTGAGGCATCCGAAATAAGCATGTTGCGAAGAATCCCGCTCAGCGCGCTTATTGGTTTATTTGTCACGGGTTTGTTTCTGGTGGCAGCAATCTTTGCTCCGTGGCTTGCACCTTACGGACTGACCGAAACTGTGGGCGATGTGTGGGAGCCGATGTCTTCGACATATCTGCTCGGAACAGATAACCTCGGTCGTGACTTATTGTCGCGGATGATTTACGGCGCGAGAACCACCATATTCATTGCGGCAATGGCGACAGCATTGTCTTTTACTCTTGGTGCCATACTGGGCTTGCTGGCCGCTGTCGTCGGCGGCTGGTTTGATCAGTTGCTGTCGCGCTTCGTTGATCTTTTAATGTCCATACCGACGCTTATTTTTGCGCTGGTTGTGTTGTCGGTACTGCCGGGTAATCTCATTACACTGATTCTGGTCATGGGGATACTCGATTCTACTCGCGTCTATCGACTGGCGCGGTCGGTGGCAGTCGATATCAATGTGATGGACTTTGTTGAGGCTGCCAGACTCAGAGGCGAGGGCAGAGGGTGGATAGTCTTTCGCGAAATTCTGCCGAACGCTTTGTCTCCATTGGTGGCCGAGCTGGGTTTGCGCTTTATATTTCAGGTGCTTTTTCTGTCGGCGTTGTCTTTTCTGGGGCTGGGCATACAGCCGCCGGATGCGGACTGGGGCGGCATGGTAAAAGAAAACAAGGACGGTATCATTTTCGGTATTCCCGCCGCGTTGATACCGGCAGCCGCGATATCCATCCTTGCGATTTCGGTTAATTTAATCGCCGACTGGATACTTAATCGCACGACCGATTTGAAAGGAGGTCGTGGTGGCAACTGATGCTGCTTTTCTTGAGGTACGCAACCTTCAGATAGGGGCCACTGTTTACCCGCCTGATGCAAAGCCACACGATATCCGCATTGTTGAAGGGGTGTCGTTTGATTTGCAGAAAGGCCGCGTACTGGGCCTTATTGGTGAATCAGGTGCAGGAAAATCAACCATTGGTCTGGCGACACTGGCCTATGGTCGAGGCGGGGTGCAGATAACCGGTGGTGAAATATTCCTGCATGGTGAAGATATTTTGTCAGCCGGTAAAAAGTCTGTGAGAACCACGCGTGGCAGTAAGGTCTGTTACGTGGCGCAGTCGGCAGCAGCGGCGTTCAATCCGGCACACCGACTGATCGATCAGGTCATTGAAGCGTCGCTGGAAAACAAAGTGGCCAGTAAGTCTGTGCTGACACAGCGGGCAATTACGCTGTTTGAAAGCCTGGGTCTGCCCGATCCGCAGCACATTGGCAGCCGTTATCCGCACCAGGTATCCGGTGGACAATTACAGCGTGTGATGACAGCCATGGCCTTGTGTTCACAGCCGGATCTGATTGTATTTGACGAGCCGACCACCGCACTTGATGTCACCACCCAGATCGATGTACTCGCTGCCATCCGACATGCCATACAAAAAACCGGTGTGGCAGCGCTGTATATATCGCATGATTTGGCCGTAGTGGCACAGATTGCTGATGAAATGATGGTGTTGCGTCACGGCAAAGTGGTCGAGCACGGTGACAGCAGGCAGATCATTGAATCACCTCGGCAGGAATATACACAGGCGCTGGTGAATGTGCGGGCAATCGATCACCCGCCGTCCACGACCGATGCGGCGCCGTTGTTGAAAGTCGGCAATATCACGGCGAGCTACCCCGGCAGTGATGTAGCCGTGTTGCGTGATGTGTCGGTGCAGATTCAGCCGGGGCAGACACTGGCTGTGGTGGGTGAGTCCGGCTCGGGGAAATCCACGCTGGCGCGGGTGATTACGGGGTTGTTGTCACCTTCAGAAGGGGTAGTGACGTTTGATGACAGAGTCTTATCCAAGTCATTGGGCGGGCGCAGCCGTGATGATTTGCGCGAATTGCAAATGATCTACCAGATGGCCGATGTGGCGATGAATCCACGCCAGACTGTCGCCACCATTATTGGCCGGCCGTTGTCGTTTTACTTCGGGCTGCGTGGCAAACAAAAGAGACAACGCATAGCGCAGTTGCTGGAATCCATAGAGCTCGGGCCGGAATATGCCGATCGCTACCCGGCTGAGCTTTCCGGCGGACAGAAACAGCGTGTGTGTATAGCGCGTGCGCTTGCAGCGAAACCCAGGCTGATTATCTGTGATGAAGTGACCAGTGCACTTGATCCGCTGATTGCCGATGGCATCCTTAAGTTATTGCTTAATCTGCAGCAGCGCGAGCAGGTTGCATATCTGTTTGTCACGCATGACATCGCCACCGTCAAGGCAATCGCCGATTCAATTGCTGTGATGTATCAGGGACAGGTGGTGCGGTATGGTGCCAAGGCCGAAGTACTGACACCGCCGTTTGATGATTACACTGATCTGCTGTTGTCTTCAGTGCCGGAGATGGAAGTCGGATGGCTGGATGGCGCAATCGCCGGCAGGCGTATGGAGAGTGCCGGCCATTAACCTTGTGTTTAGTGGATGGCGTTGTTCGCCTTACTAATAGCACGGGTGCCGAGCGCTTCGATAAAACGCAGCAGGTATCCGTCAGGGTCCATTACCCAAACCTGCCTTTCACCGATTTCGATATTGTCTTTACGGTGCCATTGATCTCTGGGCTGGATTCTCAACGGGTAACCGCCTGCCTGTAACTGCTGAGCTATTCGTGTGGCGTCGGGTGTTTCAATAGACAGGTTAATACCCTGACCCCGAGGGTATTGCAGGTCGCCGGTACGCGAATGTTGATTGAGGTTATCCTGCAGCAGCATTATTTGCGCATGGCCATAAGATAAAAACACAAAGTGTTCTTCCGGACGACGATACTCGACAGTAAACCCGAGCGCAGCGACGTAAAACTGCTCTGATAATTCAAGCTGGCGAACAATCAGCTCGGGGTACAGCGAGTTAAATTTCAATGGACTGGCCGGGCAGGTTACGGGTGGCAGGCATTACCTTAAATTTGTTTTACCCGACACTTCAAGAGGCTGCGCGTTGTGCCTGCAGTGCTTTACCGAAGTCCTGAAACAACAGTTGGTTGATCGGATTGTGCTGCGGGTCATACTCGGCGTGCCACTGTACTCCGACGGCAAACCCTTTGGCATCGGCTACGCGTATTGCTTCGACAGTGGAGTCTTCAGCCACACCTTCAACCACAATGCGCTCTCCCGGTTGCAGAATGCCCTGACCATGCAAAGAATTCACGCGAATGGTGTCAGTGCCGTAGAGCTTAGAAAAGTATCCGTCAGGTATCAGTGAGACATCGTGCCGATCACCGAACACGAAGTCGATATCCGGATGAATATCTCCGTTTTCCAGTCGTGGCATACGATGGTTGATTCTACCGGGCAGGTCGCGAATTTCGGGGTGCAGACTGCCGCCGAAGGCGACGTTGATTTCCTGAAAACCGCGGCAGATACCAAACAGGGGTATTCCTTTTTCCACGCAGGTTTCTGTCAGCGCCAGCGCAATGGTGTCGCGGTTGGCATCGTAGGGTTCATAAGCCTCTGTGGGAGACTCACCGAACAGATCCGGGTGCACGTTGGCGCGTGCCCCAGTCAGCAGAATGCCGTCAACGACCTCGAGCAGTGAGGGGATGTCGGTGATACCCGGCAGTGCGCCGAACATCAGCGGCAGTGCACCGGCGACTTCGGCAACCGCGCGGAAGTTGTTCTCTCCGCCCATTTGAACGTAGAAGCGCTCTTCGAGATGATGTGAATTTCCAATGATGCCGACGACGGGCCTGGTCACTTGGATACCTCAAAAGACATAGTATTTAAGCCGGAGTTTCTAACAGTTATTGTAGTCGAAACGCCGACCATAATAGAGGGCCGGACGTATATTGATACGAAATATACTGATCGGGGCAACGTATCCCGAATGCAATACCGTTTCAGCCTGCCGCGACGGAAGGTAACCCGGCCAGCGCCATCGCGAGCTCGGACTCATCGTAGGTCTGGTTGTTGAGCTTGCCTTCAAAGTAGTCTGTGTACGCCTGCATATCGAAGTGGCCGTGACCACATAAGTTAAACAGAATCGTCTCGCTTTTCCCTTCTTCTTTGCATCGCAGGGCCTCTTTAATCGCGCCGCGAACCGCGTGCGTTGCCTCAGGTGCCGGAATAATGCTTTCTGTGCGACCGAACAATACGCCAGCTTCGAAGCATTCAAGCTGATCCAGTGCGACTGACTCGATCAGGTTGAGATCCTGCAGATGGCTGACCAGCGGTGCCATGCCGTGGTACCGCAGGCCACCGGCGTGAAAGCCCGATGGAATAAACCCCGAACCGAGTGTGTGCATTTTGACCATCGGTGCCATTTTGGCGGTGTCGCCATAGTCGTAGGCGAACTTACCGCGAGTCAAAGACGGGCAGGCCGCCGGTTCTGTGGCAACGATTCTGATGTCGTGGCCGCCGCGTAATTTTTCACCGATAAACGGGAAGGTAATACCGGCAAAATTACTGCCGCCACCGGTGCAGCCGACGACGACATCCGGGTAGTCGCCCGCCATGTCCATTTGTCGCATGGCTTCCTGTCCGACAATAGTCTGATGCATCAGTACATGGTTCAGCACACTGCCGAGCGCATATTTAGTGTCGTCGTTGGTGGCGGCGACTTCCACAGCTTCACTGATGGCAATACCGAGACTGCCGGTACTGTCGGGGCTTTGTTCCAGAATAGCCCTTCCTGCCTGCGTTTCATTACTCGGGCTGGCAACGCAGGTGGCGCCGTACGTTTCCATCATGGCTTTGCGATAGGGCTTTTGACCAAAGCTGACTTTGACCATGAACACTTTGACTTCAAGGTCGAACAACGCGGCTGCATACGCTAAAGATGAGCCCCACTGACCGGCACCGGTTTCTGTCGAGAGCTTCTTCACGCCCTGTGCCGCATTGTAGAATGCCTGTGGCACTGCTGTATTCGGCTTGTGGCTGCCGGACGGGCTGGTGCCCTCATATTTGTAATAGATTTTCGCCGGCGTATCGAGCGCTTTTTCAAGGCGATGTGCGCGGTACAGCGGCGTCGGGCGCCATTGACAATAGGCATCGCGAACCGGATCAGGAATCTGAATCTCTCGTTCCTGAGAGACCTCCTGCATGATCAGCTCCATTGGAAACAATGGCGCCAGATCATCCGGTCCCACCGGCTCACCGGTACCCGGGTGAAGCGGCGGTGCCATTGGCTGTGGCAGGTCTGCCTGAATGTTGTACCAGAACTTTGGGATGTCTTTTTCTGTTAACAGAAATTTAGTTTGGTCAGTCATGGTGTTCCTTCTTTGATCTTGATCGCTGCGCCGTAGTCGTAGAGTAAACCAGTGGTTGGGGGGATGTACACCTGTGGCTTGGGGTGGGCGTGTTGTCACCTGCGGTGGGCTGAGTGTCATCACCTGCGGTGGGCCTTACTTTTAAAACACTAAAAGTAAGCAAAAGTGTT
>JAHDHK010000166.1 GCA_020631335.1 Chromatiales bacterium | reverse complement strand
GTCTTCGGGGATTTCGGTAGATAAGTGCGTAACATTTATAAAGTGT
This sequence comes from Chromatiales bacterium, assembly GCA_020631335.1. Lineage (GTDB taxonomy): Bacteria > Pseudomonadota > Gammaproteobacteria > Granulosicoccales > Granulosicoccaceae. The sequence goes on along the minus strand of JAHDHK010000166.1, from coordinate 12,551 downwards.
CGGTAGTTCAGGTTTTCACTGATACTGTTGCCGGCCCATGTGCCGCACCCCATGCTCAGCGTAAACTCAAATCCGTTAGTAAAACTGCCACCATTTCCAAAAGTATGCGCCTGATTAACCAGTACCCGAACAACGTTGAGATCTTCAGCCAGTTCCACCGCTTCTTTCTGGTTGGTGGTATGTATACCCACCGAATGCCCCATGCCGGCAAACTCGAGCAATTCCTGCAACCGTGCTTTCGCAGCAGAATAATCAGCAGCTCTGTAAACGGTTAGCACCAGTGACAGCTTTTCGTTCGACAAGGGGTAATCGTTACCTACGCCTGATTCTTCGACCATAAAAAATTTAGCGTTTCTGGCCGCTTCGGGCAGACCGACAACCTCCGCAAATACGCTCGCGTCCTTGGCAATGACGTGACGATTCAGTTTGCCGTCAATCCACAGCGTATCGATCACTTTCTGCCGTTCTTCAGCGTTACACATATAGCCACCGGCACGCTTCAGCGCCTCAATGGCGTTGTCATACACTGCATCGACAATAGTGACCGAGTTTTCCGAAGAACAACTGGTAGAGTTATCAAAGATTTTCGATGCACAAATTTTACCGGCCGCCTCATCGAGGTTTGCGCTTTCAGCAATCATGACTGCCACATTGCCGGCACCGACACCGATTGCCGGCGTACCACTGGAATAGGCGCGCTTTACGTTGTTTTGAGAGCCGGTCACTACCACCAGATCACAATGCTCCATGAGCGCCTGCGTCATCGCTTTATTCACCGGTGGTGGCAGCATTTGTACAAGGTCTTCGGGCAAGCCGATTAACGCCAGTTGCGCGCGCATGTAATCGACTGTTTTCTGAGTAGTCTGAAAGCCCGCCGGTGAGGCAGCAATAATGACTGCATTGCGTCCTTTGACCGCCATCATTGCTTTATTAACCGGAGTAGCGGCAGGGTTGGTCGATGGTGTCACCGCACCCACCACGCCAACCGGCTTGGCGTACTTGACCATGCCGCGGGCTTCGTCATGTTCGATTACCCCCACGGTTTTAGCGCGCATCAGATCGCGCAGCGTTCCGAAGGTCTTGCGGGTATTTTTGGTAATTTTGCTCTCGACATTACCCATACCGGTATCTTCAACAGCAAGCTCCGCCAGCTCTTTTGCCCGGGCCGGTTCGTAAACCGCCCACGCGAGGGCGGTGACCGCCTCATCCACACGTGCCTGAGTTGCATTGGTCAGTGACTCCATGGCAACCCGTCCGTTCCGGACAATGGAGGCGACAACGGCTTGAGGATCAGCGTCGGCTGACATGGCTCTTATTCCTGCAGAAAAGTTAACCTGTCAAGCATACCTATCCACCGCCGCATCGGCAATGTGGCAGTGCGGCATTTTCTACAAAATCAATCTGCCGACACAGATCCGGTCGTTGCCCGATGACCACCCTGATCACTCGCTCCGAGTGTTCACTACAGTATCTTACGCAGCGTTTCGGTAAAAAAATCGACTTCACTTTCGGTGTTGTAGTAGTGCAGTGAAGCCCGTACCACCGAAGTGAGGCCACGCTGGTTAAAGGCCACCAGATTGCCAGACCCATCTGATACCGACACATTAATGCCGTGACCGGACAACAACTGTTTTATTTGTGAAGCCGACTGTTGCTCCGCCATAAAAGTCACGATACCGCCCAGCGCCAAGCCCCGATCAGTGACCGTCACCCCATCTATGGCGGTAAGCTTTTCACGCAGCCCCCTGGCCAGTGTGCAAACTCTTTTTTGAATCGCCGGCATACCGAAGGACATCGCATAGTCCATCGCTACGCCCAGCGCTGCCTTGCCGGCAAAGTACTGCTCCCAGTTTTCAAATCGCCCGGCATCATTTCGAATAACATATTCATCCGGCGAAACCAGTGTTGCAGCGTGCTGATCGAGAAAGGGCGGTTCAAGCTTTTCAATCATGGATTTTTTGACATATAGCAAACCGGTACCACGCGGTCCACGCAAATATTTTCGGCCTGTTCCGCACAACATATCGCAACCCAGCTTACTGACGTCCAGCGCGACCTGCCCAACCCCCTGGCAGCTATCCAGCAGGAACGGAATGCCTGCTTCATTCGCGACCTGGCCTACTGCCGCAGCTGGATTAATCAAGCCACCACCGGTTGGAATGTGCGTCATGGAAATCAGTTTTACCCGATCATCGATCTGATCCTTCAGTGCATTGATATCGACCTGCCCGTGCGCATCGCTATCAATAAATGTCAGCTCAATCCCGCAACGCTTAACCTGCTGGTTATACGCAATAACATTACTGCCATACTCTTCGACGGTGGTCAGTACCCGGTCACCGGGATTGAATCGGAAGCTGTAAAAAGCCATATCCCATGCGCGGGTGGCATTCTCGACAAAGGCAACTTCGGCCGTTTCGCAATTCAACAGCGCAGCAGTAGCACGATAAAAGTTATTCAGCTGTTGTTGATTCTGCTCAACCGTTTCGTACCCGCCGGTCATTTCCTCCTGATGCAGAAACTCTTTCAGTGCATCCGCCACCGGTGCAGGCATCAGTGAGGAGCCGGCGTTATTGAAGTGCACTACCCGATCACAGCCTCTCGTGTCTTTTCGGGCGCGCTCAATATCGAAGTCGTCTTTCATATGAGTCCGTAATCCACTGCACAGTATTGTCGAAGCTGTATTGTGCAGCTTTTAGTGCTCAGTAGGAAACCGATAAAACAACAGCACCGCTGCTTGCGTCAGGCACCGGGCTTAAACCCTCAAAGCGGTTTGCTGCTCACAACATTTGTGTATCATCTGGAACAACGGCACTTCCAGGGAAACATACACATGCCATCAATTGTTGAAAAGCTGGCCCCGACAGGGGTATTGCGCGCAGGGCTGAATATGTCCAACTTCCTGCTCATCACCGGCACCACCGCAGACGGGGAGCCCGATGGTGTATCACCGGATCTGGCCAGAGCCATTGCAAACGACCTTGGCGTACCCGCGGTAATGGTGCCCTTCAAGGGCCCGGGTGAAGTCGCCGATGCAGTCGCTGATAATGTGTGGGATATCGGCAATATCGCCGCCGAACCCGAGCGCGCTAAAACCGTGAACTTTACTCAGGCGTATTGCGAGATTCAGGCAACCTACCTGTTACCACCAGACTCACCGCTGAACAGCATCACCGATGTCGATGCGCCGGGAAATCGGATAGCAGTAAAAAACAGAGCGGCCTACGATCTGTGGCTGACCGATCATATTCAAAACGCAACTTTGCATAGAGCCCCCTCTATTGATGAGTCCTACGAGTTGTTTGCCAGCGAAAAACTCGATGCTCTGGCCGGTCTGCGCCCTGCTTTAATTAATCAGCAACAACTGATGCCCGGCTCCACGATTCTTGAAGAGAGTTTCACCTCTGTGCAACAGTCGGTAGGGTGTCGCCCCGGGGACGCCGAAGTGCTCGAATACCTGAATCAGTTCATTCGACAATCTATTTCCAACGGCTTGATTCAACAGCTTATCGACAAACATCAGGTTAACGGTCGATTGTCAGTCGCGCCATTGGATCAAAGCGTCTGATTATCCGCAGCCCTGATTATTCAGTGCACGGATTAACAGTGTGCTGAAAAACGAGATGAGCAACGGTCTGAGAAGGCCCCTGACTGCTCAGGGACAACCGGAAAAGCGCAGTTGATGAAGTATAAGTGAGCATGTTGACCGGGCTGGCGTTCCAGGGTGTATTTAACGCCCTCAGACCCAACGCAACAACTGGCGCAATAGCTTTTCAACAGCCTGTTAACACGCCAGATCATTAGTAAGACGAGTTAGGCGCGATGTCTTCGTGTATATCATCAAAGACTTCATCGGGATCTACGTCGTTTTGCAGCAGTATTTCGCGAACCGTTTCTATATGCGACAGGACGGTGTCACAGCGCTCGCCATACTCGAAACTATTTACATCTATCGCTTTAGGCATGTAGGAAAATGCTATTTTCAAAGCCTTCAGAGAGTCTTCATCAAGTTTGTTCGTCATTGGATCGCCCGATTAACTATTCAATAATTGTTGCAGCACTACATTCATATTTTTTGACGACTCGTCAGTCGATTTCTTTGACCAGCGCAACCGCCTGAGCAATACCCGGCGCGCCCATCTTGCTGACACAGCAATGCCCGCACACTGAAGCATGCTGACGCACCAGTTGCAATACTTCATCCAGTGACAGCTGCACAGGAAACTGTGCATCTATATGCGCATCAGTGGCCTGAGCATCTTCGACCACATGGCATATACCACGTGAATCAATAAGACGGTCTCCACTGCGTGCCGGCGTGGCGTTAAGATGCACAAGCCATGCATCCTCCGTTGGCAGAAACAATAATTCATCATCGTTTTGGCACTTAAGAATTGCCGGCCACTCAATCATCACTTTCTAAACGTCCCCCCCGATCATTGGCAACGCCTTAACATTAATAAAGCACCACCTATAATTTTTCAAAAACCAGCTGCCCCATGAAAGGCCGGCCATCCTGAAACGGCGCATCAGCAGGCTGACTGGTCAGCAGATTGATCGGCGCCGGACTGGCAGTGTCAATATTGGCAGAAGTATAGCCGACACCGCCATCAGTACCGGCGTCATAGACAGCGAGGTCTACACTGAGTGTGTCAACAAACGCACCGTCAGCCAGCAGCGACAAGTTATGCACACCGACAAACCAGTCCGGGCTTGGCGCCACCATAGTCACCAGCGTTACCTGCGGATAAGTGGCAGACACGGTAAATTCAACACTGGTTGAGCCCGGGGAAGTGGCAACGCCCCCGCCCTGGATAGCGCTTTCGGCATATCCACTGGCAATCGCATTGTTCACCTCATTGACCAGCGCCGATGTACCACCGGTTTCCGCCATGAGTTCAATGCCTTCGCCCGCAAGCTGCCCGCTCATCCAGAATTGCACCTGTTCATTGTGCACAGCACCGACCAACGGAGAAAAATGCGGGTTTGAAGGGAACTGCAGCGGGTGTGTCTGCGCACTCCACGTGGCATTGAAAGTGACCCGGTAGGTCGCGCTCAGGTCATCAGGCACGGACGGACTGTTATCCCCGCCGGCTCCGTTCATAGCTTCGTTTTCGTTACCGGATTCGCCGTTGCTGCCATCCGTGACCATCACGGAATCTGAACCGGAACACGCACTCAGCAATAAAAGCGCGGCTGCAAAAAAAAACTGTCTTGCCATCATTACACTCCAACTGTTAACTAAACACCCGGGCAAATTCCGGGAATGTACTTTTTACATCTCGGGTTGGATTACATAACAGCCGATTTGGTTCATTTTCTGTTGCAGTTCATCAAATTGTGCCGCATCGGAAAACGTGCCGACTATCGCTCCGCCGGAGCCGGCATATTTCGCACAGACACCGGCCCCGCGCGCGGTCTCAACCATTTCGACATGTTGCGGGTTTAGTACACAAAACGACTGTCTGCAATCGAAATTGGCATCTATTACCATCGCAAGTCTGCCGGCATCTGCGTCATACAGACTTTGCAGGGCTTCATCAGTCAGTGCGATGAATTTCTTCATTGCGTTGACCACCTGTGGATCTCCCGAGTCGAAACGGCTGCGCAGATCATTGTGAAACACCTCGGTGGGCTCACTCGATGCCGGGCGATAGGCAACGTACACTGGTGGAAGCAAACTGGCCGATAAAGCGGTATAGCGGCCGCACTCGTAACCGCTGATCACTTCCATCGTGCTGAAGTCCATCGCCACCAGCCCTTCATAAACCTGCACGACGCGGTCCTGAAGACCACCGCCGATACCCAGCTCATCGCGTTCGACTGCCAGCGCCAGAGAGGGCTGCACCCGCTTATTGATTTCGACATCATAGTGAGACATCAAACACCTGAGTGTGGCAATAATTATTGCGCTGGAACCCGCCATGCCCACCTGCTGTGGAATATCCGACTCATAGGCGAGTGAAAAATTGCGACCGGCATCCAGCGTGATGTTTTCACGGGTACAATAATCGACAAAACGCTTCACGGTGGCCTTCATTAATCGTATGCCGCCGTAGTAGCCGTGACGCGAAACATTGTCGTGCAGCGTATGAATATCCGGGTAACGATCAAGGTCGCTGTCTCCGGCAACGAAACGGATTTCATCAGAAGCTTTAAGGCTGACCCGGGCGCAAAAATTTTTCACGGTAAATGCAATGGTTTTACCGTTATATCCGTCAGACGGATTGCCGATTAAACCCGCCCGGGCATACGCCTTGTGTGTAATAGTCATACTGTTTTACTTAGCAGCTCACGCAAGTCATCGTCACGCAGGACAATGTCGAATACTGCGGAATAGTAGGATTTAACATTACCGATATCATATCGTTTTTCACCTGCTGACAGCGGTACGCCAATGACCTTAGCGCCGTCGTTGATCAAACCCTGCAGGGCGTCAGTGAGCTGTATCTCACCGCCACTGCCAACACCGGTTCGTGCGAGTTCATCAAACAAGGCTGGCTTACACAGGTAGCGTGCCGCTATGGCGTACAGACTCGGCGCCTGTTCCGGTGCCGGTTTTTCAACCAATGCGCGCAACGTGAAGTGCTCTGTCGCATGCTCAAGTACATCGGCAACACCGTATCGACTCACGCTTTCACGCGGCACCTGATGAAACGCTATAGCTGCATCAGCGTCGACTGCATTAAACAGGCGGTGCATGCGCTGGCAAAGCGTTTCACTGGTTTCTGCCTCGTGTATCACAGCGTCACCCAGTGCAATAAAAAACGGTGCGTTCCCGGCAAGATCGCGTGCACAAAGCACCGCATCACCGAGTCCGCGCTGTTGCAACTGATTCACAAATAAAGGTTTGTGCGGTGAGGATTCATGCTCAAAGTACTCGCGAATCGATGCCTTACGATCACAGGTCACCAGCACATAGTCGCTGACACCTGCAACGGCCAGTTCATCGATCACATGCTGCAATACGGGCTTTCGTCCAAGCGGCAGCAATTCTTTGGGTACACTGCGAGTTAATGGCAGTAAACGGGTGCCGTATCCTGCCACCGGAATCACCACCCGGCTGACTGGTGACTGATCAGTATCGACCATCAGCTTTGTTCACCTCTTGCCTGCGCCTTCATCGACGAGATCACCTGTTGATAGCCCGCTTTATAATCGGGATATTTGAACACGTACCCGGTGTCCAGCAGCCGTTGATTACTGCATCGTTTACTGCCGGCTATACGTTTAGTACGTGCCACAGGTTCGCTGTTCTCCAGTGATAAGCCGAGCATTGTCGCGATATAAGACTCAACCTCAACACTTGTCGCGGGCAGATTGTCCGATGCAATATATACCGGTTTAACCGCCTCGCCCCGATGGATCATTTCTACCAGATGCGCAAGCACTGCAGCGCAGTCTTCAATATGAATCCGGTTAGTGTACGGGGGCGCGGCATCCAGCGTAGCCTGGCCTGCAGCCACCCGATTGATCATGCGCAGACGATCAGGCCCGTATATTCCACTGAATCGAACACAGCAGCCAAAACCTGAATCCCGTACTTTCTGTTCGCCTCGCAGGACCATCTGACCATTGAAACGCGTGGGCTCAGTGGGGGAGTGTTCATCAATAACGCTGCCATCGTTCTGATGGTACACCCCGGTTGATGACACGAAAATCATGCACTTCGGCGGACACCCACGCAGCGCTTCAAGGACATTATTAACGCCGCCAACATAGGCGTCGTGATAGGCCTGTTCGGTGAAGCCGCTGGCTGCCAGCGAATAAATCACCATATCTGCAGGCTGATTTTGCGATCGCAGGAAGCCAAGTGACGCCGGATCGAGAACATCGGCCGCCACTGCGCTCAGCCACGAGGGCAGCCCGGCCACCTGTCGACGGACACCGACCACCTGATGACCCGCCGCCTGCAGCAATGTAGCGCAACGGGTTCCTACATCCCCGCAACCTATGATGGTGACGTTCAATGACACAGTCCGGATAACAAAGGGGGGATATGTTATCCGGTAATTTTTAAAACACCAGCGCTATGCGGTGATGGCGTCATGACCTTCGGCTGAATTCGCAGAGTTATTCAGATTATTCAGTAAAACTCGCGAAGCAAACCAGAGCGTCGCCACAATCCTTCAACCCGTTTTGCGGCACACAAGCCGCGACACGTGAGTCGAAAAAATTGCAGCCTGCCCACTCATTTGTATGCCGGCATTCCAGGATTAGCACGCTGAAACCAGGGTTACCTCGCCCCCCGGAGGGGAAGACTTCGTCTGAATCAATTGTTATTCAAGGGCCGAATCTCGTCATCGACCGACCTTAAGCGAGATCGGCCTGAATGTGCTCAATCAGCTTGGTCACATTTACATTGAAGTGGTTGTAGACAACAGTGCCTGCCGGGTCGATCACTATCAGCCAGGGTGTTCCTCCGGTTCGATAAAGCTTCATGGTTTGCGAGCGATGATCGCCCTGCGGATCATCCCGATTTCCCGGATCATGCCCCATGGTTACAGGCAGATCGTAGCGCTTTTGCAGCTTACGTACATCGGCTTTGGTGTTACTGCCAAACCCTTCGAACACAGTTTGAATACCGGCGATCGCTACCTGCGGATGGTCGTGAAACACCTCTGAGAACTGCTGCAATGCCGGAAAGCCACTGGCGTGACAGCCCGGACACCAGTTTTGAAAACACTTAAGAAACACCCATTTGCCACGATTTTCCATCACCGAAAATTCGGTCGCATCGCCATTTTTGTCTATCCAGTAGTCAAGCCTTATCTCCGGCGCGGATTGCCCCTCAATACCGTAGTTACGATGATTCTGTGCGCGGACTCTCTGCAGCCCGGACAAGGCAAGCAGTCCTCCCGCACCGGCAGCGGTCAGGAGCCGGCGTCGTTGCTGATTTGGCTCAATCATCGACCCGGCAACCGAATCAACCTCAAATTGCCTGTCGCGAACACGAGTATTGACCATGTGGCCTTTTTTATACATGACGTTACCTTTTCTTTTCCTGTCGCCTTTGAGTGCGCATTGCCGCAAAAATTCAATTGGCAGGGGTAATCCTGCGAATTCAATACCTTAACGGAGGTCGTTGCGTTTCCTAACGATTGGCGCATGCATTTGATTGCTATAATCCGCCCACCCTCAACCTGATGTGCGAGCGCGAATTACGTGAGCAGAATAAAAGTGGCAAAGCCACTGGTAGTACTACACGGCGATGAAATGGCGCAGATTGCGTTTGAAATCATTTTGAAGAAATTTGTGACCGATCCGCTCGATATTGAACTGATTGAGATAGATCTCACCGCAGAGAACCGGCTATTGACTAACGGACGTGCTGTGGTCGATGCCATAGACGCACTAAAGCGATATGGCATCGGCATCAAAAACGCCGGTATGACGGTGAACCGTGATCAGCTTGATGCCCTGCTGGCCAAACATTCACATTTAGTTGAAGCCGATCTTGACCGGCTGGCCACAAAGTCACCGAACGGTGCGATACGCAAGGGAATCGGCGGCAATATCACACGGGAGGACATCCAGTTTCGCAATATTGAAGTCATCAAGCCCGACTGGATCAACCGGGATGTAGTCGTGGATACCATGGCAACAGGTGGCATCAGCGACAGTTTCAATCAACTCACCCATGCCTCAGGGGTTGCCAAACTGATCTTTGTCGGCAGCAGTGGTGAGCCGCAGGAACTGCATAGACGCACCCTCTACAAAGGCGATCCATGGTTACTTGCCACCAATACCTTAGAAGAAGTCCGCGCGTGGGCGCATCGTTTTTTCAAGCGTGCCATTGCAGAAGAACGTGATATTTATCTGGGACTGAAGGATACCGTTATCCCGGGCTATGACGGTGTCATGCGCGAGGCCATTGAAGATATTTTTGAACAACACTATCAACACAAGGTAGACAAGCTCGGGCTCGGTTATCACTATGAATTGATCGATGCGCAGGCAGCACGCATGGTCGCTACACCACCGGAACGCGCAATCTGGGGTGTGCCGGACAATACTTCGGGTCGCAAGCTCTATGAGTTGGTGAACTGCCTCAGAGAGTTCGGTATGCCGACGCGCAAGCATCACGTATCAATTTCCAGAATGAGCGCAGGCGGTGGTGATCAGTACGGCAGTTACAACGCACCGGTTCCCGAAGACGGATTAATCAAAGTCATCATTGACGGAGAAGAGATGCACGCACGCGAGGTTAGCCGGGGCGACCCGGTGTTGTTTATGTCAAACGATCGTGCCGCAATAAAAGACTGGGTCAGTCAGGTGTTCCGTGACGCATCGAAAAAAGAAAAAGAAGTCTACTTCGGTCTTAAGCGTGAATATATGGAGTACGACGAGGTGTTCAGCACCGTGATTGCCGAGGTTCGTCACGAACTGGCACAGCAGGACACCCCGCCACCATCGTTCATGATCATGCATCCATCCAGTCAGCTAAAAAAAATGATCACCGACCCTCCACGTAATGCGCTATACCCCGCACAGAATCTGGACGGAGATATTTTTTCTGATATTTCAGCCGCGCTGGGCGGGAGTCTGGCCACTGCCAGCTCAATCATAGAAAGTAAAGACGGCACAATGCTGTATGAAGCCCCTCATGGCACAGCACATGACCTCTATATGCAGTATCTTGACAGTGACGGTAAAGTCGCATTGTTCAACTCTTCCGCTTTACTCTTTGCACTGGCCAATGCGTTAGCAGAGCTTGGCAGCAGAGAAAATAACGAGCCACTCATAAATTATGCATCTTCACTCAAAAAAGCGCTCATCAATACCGTCGATCAGGGCATCATCACCGGCGATATAAAAGGCAAAACCACCAATCCGCAGAATGAACAGGTAGTCGACATGCACGGTTTTCTTGAAGCCGTCGAAAGAAACCTGCACTAGTCAGCACGCAGACAAATAAATTGCAAAACGAATTTAAAAGCCCGGCCACATTGATGGTACAGGGCACCACATCAGATGCCGGTAAAAGTGTGCTGGTCGCCGGTCTTTGTCGGGTACTGTCCAATCGCGGCATCAAGGTAGCCCCGTTTAAACCACAGAACATGGCACTGAACAGCGCCGTCACTGAAGACGGTGGTGAAATCGGTCGTTCTCAGGCATTGCAGGCGCAGGCCTGCAGACTGCAACCACACACCGACTTTAATCCGATACTGTTGAAACCATCATCAGACACGGGTGCGCAGGTCATCATACACGGGCATGCGATCGAACCGATGGAAGCCCGTGCTTATCATGACTACAAAAAAGTTGCGATGAAAGCAGTTCTCGAATCACATCATCGGTTGTGTGAGAGATACGACTGCATTGTCGTGGAGGGTGCCGGCAGTCCTGCTGAGATAAACCTCCGTGAAAACGATATAGCCAATATGGGTTTTGCTGAAGCGGTAGATTGCCCTGTAATTATCATTGCCGATATAGATCGTGGCGGTGTGTTTGCCCACCTTGTTGGCACGCTGGAATTACTCTCCCAAAGCGAACGGAACAGGGTAACAGGTTTTGTGATTAATCGCTTCCGGGGAGATATAAAGCTACTGGAATCAGGCCTTGAATGGCTCGAACAACGTACCGGCAAGCCGGTACTTGCGGTGCTGCCGTATCTCAACAACTTCTACCTTGATGCAGAAGATGCAATTAACACCTACCAACCCGGCGGCCAGCAACAACAATTAAAAATCGTAGGTGCTGCCGAGAATCTCGAACCATACCGACTTCGATATACTCAGACTACACCCGCAGATAAACCTGCAATTCGTCTCAGTAGAACAACCCTGCCCCGCTTGTGACCTGATCATACTGCCCGGGTCAAAAAACGTCAGAGCCGATCTGCACGCGCTGATAAACGCAAACTGGAAAAGTCATTTACTCAAACACCTGCGCTATGGCGGAAAAGTCATCGGCATCTGCGGTGGCTATCAAATGCTGGGGCATACCATTAACGATCCCGAAGGCATCGAAGACAACGCAGGAAGTTCCAGTGGATTTTCCCTGCTCGACTTGCACACCACACTCCAGCCAGGTAAGCAGCTGAAAAACATTGTCGGGAAAATAATTCACCCCGCTTTGAAAACAGCTACTTTCAACGGTTATGAAATACACTGCGGCGAATCCACTGCAGCAGATACCCCCCTGTTAACAAGTAACGACAGTCGCACCGATGGTGCAATCAATAATGATAACAATGTGCTCGGCACCTATATACACGGCCTGTTCGACAACCCGGAAGCCACTGATTCAATCCTTCAATGGGCAGGCTTAACCGACGTTCAAACAATCAACATCGATGAAATAAGAGAACAACAACTGGAACGATTATCACAAACGCTGGAAAAACATTTCGATCCCGCTTTCCTCAACTCAATTGCAGACCATAAACAGTAGGTGCCACAGCACCACCAACAACAAACACCCACAAACAAACAACGTCATCTGCACGCACCCGAAGGGCAATTCACCATTGGCTTACTGCGAAAGGCGTTTTCGTCAATTTTGCGCCCTTCAAAGTGACTCGTAGTGCCATGGAATGGCAAACGAAA
>JAHDHK010000165.1:10863-12833 GCA_020631335.1 Chromatiales bacterium | reverse complement strand
GATATCCGCCTTTAGCGTCAGTGATATTGCGGCCGGAGAGGTGGTATATGCCCATGATGGCAGTCATTCCAACAGTGATCTATTTACCTTTACACTCAGTGATGGCGTTAGTGTATTAACCACATCCACGTTTAATATAGCTGTGACTACGTTTGACGATGCACCCGTGGCGCTGGATGATAGTGGTATGGTCGATGAGGGTGCGTTGATTAATCTTTCGGTGCTTTCAAACGACAGCGATGAAGAGACCAGTCTTGATCTGACGTCTGTAGTGATTACGGCCTCTCCGTCGAATGGCAGTGCCATACAACAAGTCAATGGCACCATAGACTATACGCATAACGGTGGTGAAACGACCGGTGATACCTTTCAGTATCGAGTGCGCGATCAGACCGGCAATCTGTCCAATATTGCCACAGTTACTCTGTCTGTGAGTCCGCTTAACGATGCGCCTGTCGCGACCGCAGATAACGCCTCGGTAGACGAAGGGGATACCGTAACGATCGCACTCACCAGTAACGATAGCGATGCTGATGATGGTCTGGATCTCACCAGTATCGATATCACCTCGGCGCCGGATCATGGTTCCATTGTATTGAACAATGACGGCAGTGTTGACTACATTCACAATGGTTCTGAAACGCTGGTCGACAGCTTCAGCTACACCATTGATGATCTGTCGGGAGCCACCTCTGCTGCGGTGTTGGTTTCTCTGGTGATTACACCGATAAACGACACACCGAGCGCGGTGGCCGATGGCTATACCGTCGATGAAGGATCTGCGAGCACGCTGGATCTGGCTGCTAATGATACTGATGCCGACGACGGTCTTGACCTCGCGAGTATTGTGATCACCTCTCCACCGGGCAGTGGTTCGATTGCGGTCAATGCCAACGGCACCGTCGACTACACACACAATGGTTCTGAAACCCTGGTTGATAACTTCAACTACACCATTGATGATTTGTCAGGCGCTACCTCAACCGCGGTAGCCGTGTCCTTAACGATCACCCCGCAGAACGACCCGCCGGTGGCAGTGTCGGACAGCTACACCGTTAATGAAGGTTCAACAACCACGCTGAATCTTGCGGGTAATGACACCGATGCGGATGACGGGCTGGATCTCGCGAGTATTTCGATCATCAACCCGCCGAACAACGGCTCGATTGTGGTGAATACCGACGGCAGCGTGGATTACACGCACAACGGATCCGAAACGCTTACCGACAGTTTTAGCTATACCATAGATGATCTGTCCGGCAGCACTTCGAACATGGTCACGGTGCTGCTGAACATCACTCCGCAGAATGACCCGCCGGTGGCAGTACCGGATAGTTATACCGTTAATGAAGGTTCAACAACCACGCTGAATCTTGCGGGTAATGACACAGACGCGGACGACGGGCTGGATCTTGCGAGCATCGTGATAATCAATGCACCGACGAATGGTTCGGTGGTGGTCAATACTGATGGTAACGTGGGTTACACGCATAATGGTACTGAGACACTATCGGATAGTTTCAGGTACACCATTAATGATCTGGCTGGCGTACCCTCGAACATTGTCACGGTGCTGCTGAACGTCACTCCGCAGAATGACCCGCCGGTGGCGGTGCCGGACAGCTATACCGTCAATGAAGGTTCAACAACCACGCTGAATCTTGCGGGTAATGACACAGACGCGGATGACGGTCTTGATCCTGCGAGCATTGTGATTATTAGTCCAGCAGTCAACGGATCGATTGTAGTGAATACCGACGGCAGCGTGGATTACACGCACAACGGATCCGAAACGCTTACCGACAGTTTTAGCTATACCATAGATGATCTGTCCGGAAGCACTTCGAACACTGTGACGGTGCTGCTGAATATCACTCCGCAGAACGACCCGCCCGTGGCGGTGACGGACAGCTATACCGTTAATGAAGGTTCAACAACCACGCTGAATCTCGCGGGTAATGACACAGACG
>JAHDHK010000165.1:0-10763 GCA_020631335.1 Chromatiales bacterium | reverse complement strand
TGGATTACACGCACAACGGATCCGAAACGCTTACCGACAGTTTTAGCTATACCATTGATGATCTGTCCGGCAGCACGTCGAACACTGTCACGGTGCTGCTGAACGTCACCCCGCAGAATGACCCGCCGGTGGTGGTGCCGGATAGCTATACCGTCAATGAAGGTTCAACAACCACGCTGAATCTTGCGGGTAATGACACAGACGCGGATGACGGGCTGGATCTCGGCAGTATCGTGATTATCAATGCACCGACGAATGGTTCGGTGGTGGTCAATACTGATGGTAGCGTGGATTACACGCATAACGGCTCAGAGACAAATAGTGACAGCTTCAGTTACAGCTTGCGGGATATCTCCGGTGCTGTATCGAATGCAGGCATCGTGTCAGTCTCGGTGAATGGTGTCAATGATGTGCCTGTTGCGATTGATGATGCGTTCAGCCTTGATGAGGGCGCCACCGGCATTGTTGCTGTGTTGAGTAACGACTCTGATGCGGAAGGTGGACTGTTAAACAGCAGTGTAAAAATACATGCCGCGCCTGCGTCCGGTGTTGTGGCGGTCCAGCCGGACGGCACCATCCGGTATACCCATGATGGCACAGAAAGCACAGACGATGTCTTCAGCTACACTGTTCGGGATGCGTCGGGAGAAGAATCACTGCCGGCGACTGTGCTCGTGTCGATCTCGCCGGTGAATGATGCGCCGGCGGCGAACCCAGACGTTCTCGAACTTAACGAGGGCAGTGAAGTCAGGCTGGATATTCTGGTTAATGATACGGATGACGATGACGGCATAGATCCATCGAGTGTGGTCATAACAAATGGGCCGGTGCACGGTAGTATCGTGGTTAATACTGACGGAACAGTGAACTACCGCCATAACGGATCAGAGAATCACAGTGACAGTTTCACCTATTCGGTAGCAGACTATACCGGTGTGTCATCCGGTGCTACCAGCGTAGCGATTACTGTTGTGCCGGTAAACGATCCGCCTGTGGCATTCCCGGATGTCTCGGTGGTGGCAGAGGCAGGTAGCGTATCTATTGACATACTGGCCAATGATTCTGATGCCGAAGAAACACTCACTGCCAGTACGATTACGTTTACATCGTTGCCGCAGCACGGTGCTCTGTCGATAAACCCCGACGGCACAGTGCATTATCAGCATGATGGATCTGAAACACTGGAAGATCAATTCAGCTATACGCTGACAGATACAAGCGGAGCAGACTCCGTACCGGTCAGTGTAGGGCTGACTGTTACACCGGTAGATGATGTACCGGTCGCGGTTGCTGATTCATTTATTCTCGATGAGGGAATGACCTTTGAATTGGCACTGGTGGATAATGACGCGGATCCTGATACACAGCCTGTCGAACACACCATAGAGATACTGGACGCCCCGCAACACGGGCAGGTAACGCTCTCAGAGAATGGCAGGTTTCAGTATATTCACGATGGATCAGAGACAACTTTCGATTCGTTTACCTATCGCTTAGTGACGCAGGATGGCGCTCAGTCTCCGCCGGCAACGGTAACTCTTAGCATTGTGCCGGTGAATGACAGTCCGGTGCTGACAGTAGCCCCCACGGTGACGCTGAGTGCACCGTATATTCTGCAGTTTCCGGCAAATTTTGCTGTGGATGCAGAGTCGGAATCCAGCGAGTTAATCTACTCAGCGACGAGTGCAACCGGTGAGCCATTGCCCGGGTCTGTCGTGTTCGATCCAGACACACTGACGTTGAGTGTTGTTGACGCCGATGCGAGCGATTTGCCTGATTCCGTGCTGGTGACCGTATCGGATGCGTTGGGAGCAAAGGCAGTACTGGAAGTGTTTTTGCAGTCGGAGCCGGCCTTACAGCCCGCTCGCACATTGGAGCTTGAGCCCGACATCGCATCTGCTGCGACTAATAACTCAATCCCTTCGAGTGAGCCCGATGAAATCTCTACGGTGACCACTGCTGCGGCCGAAGAAAGTCCGGCACCCGGTTTCAGGCAAGGAGCAGAGGGTGATGAAACTGCAGACGAACCTGTAGACAGTGTCAATCTGTTTGTGCGTGAAGTAGACGAACTACAAGCGCCTGGTGCATCGACAGTTGATCTGGAACTTCGCACAGGTGGTGTGTCCGATAAAGATCGAGATCAACGTGAACAACCGGTGGCCAACCTCCTCACTGATATCCCGGTGACGCTGGCTGAGTTAATGGATGTTGAGTTTATCGATAATGGCGCGGTAAATTTAGCCGAAAACCTCGATGCCGCACGACGGGAGCTCTCCAGAACAGCCGATACCTATCGGTATACACTGGCCACCACCACAATGTCCACCACCGCATTGTCTGTCGGGTATGTGTTCTGGCTGTTTAGAAGCGGAGCTTTGCTCAGCACTATGGTGACCGCAATGTCTGCCTGGCGTTATGTGGATCCATTGCCGGTGTTGTCTCAGTTCGGGGAAGATGACAACGAAGACGACAAAGAATCTCTGCACACCATGGTGGAAGAAGATCAGCAGGAGGACAAGGCAGATGAAGAGCCAGAGGCTGAGAAAAGCCGGGCGGGTACCTGATGCATACAGCGATCAGACTGTAGTGTGAGACTGGCTATTTGAATCTCTGTTGAATCAGGTGGTTTGGCTGATCTCGGCCTGGAGCTTACAGCAATACTTATAAAAGACATCATTATGTGTAAAAGACACTAACATGTGTCGCACTATTGTGATTGCTACATCTGTGCATCGGCACAAGTTCACGGTGCTATCTGCCAATGCGGGTACAACGCGTAGCTGCGAGTGATATCAAGAGTCTCGGGTGGCGGGCAGGGGCTGTGGGTCTATCTGCGTCTAGCGCAAACCCTGGCGGTTGAGGTGTACGGTGTAGACGCTGGTTGTTGCGGTGATAAACAGTTGATGACGCGCTCGTCCGCCGAAGCAAATATTGGATACCACCTCCGGCACCAGCAGCTTACCCAGCAACTGTCCCTGCGGTGAAATACAGTGCACGCCATCTGCAGCCGACGTCCAGATGTTGCCATCAGTGTCGAGCCGGAATCCGTCGGCAACACCGGAATCAACGGAGTGAAAGAACCGGCCTGCCGTTACCCTGTTGTGGCTGTCTACTTCATACACCCTGATATGCTGCGGATCATCGCTGAACATTCGACCGGTATCGGCTACATACAACTGTTTTTCATT
Source organism: Chromatiales bacterium (assembly GCA_020631335.1). Taxonomy (GTDB): domain Bacteria; phylum Pseudomonadota; class Gammaproteobacteria; order Granulosicoccales; family Granulosicoccaceae. The sequence continues at coordinate 7,575 of JAHDHK010000165.1, read as the reverse complement.
GGGTGAAAAAGCCAGCCCGTTCGGACACTGCATATCCGTAATGGCCGCTTCAATTTCATTGCTGTTCGGATCTACCCGGTACACCTGGCAGTCCAGTTCCTGTATTGACTGATAACCTTCGTAGTTGGTTTTAATGCCGTAGTGCGGGTCGCTAAACCAGATAGTACCATCAGATTTCACGACGACATCATTCGGTGAGTTCAGTCGTTTACCCAGATATTGATCAGCAATTACGGTGATCGAACCATCGTGTTCGGTGCGGGTAACCCGGCGCTCACCATGTTCACATGAGATAAGTCGCCCCTGATGGTCATGCGTATGACCGTTGCTGTAATTCGACGGATGGCGAAACACACTGACGCCCGACTCAGGAATCCAGCGCATAATCCGGTTGTTCGGTATGTCCGAAAACAAAAGGCAGTTCATACCGCCAAACCACACCGGGCCCTCAACCCAGTCAAAGCCGGTAGCAATCTGTTTCACCGGTGCATTGGCCATGACGTAGCTGTTAAAAACAGGCTCTATGGCTTTAAAAAAACTCATGGATTCCTCGCCTTTAAACGGTGTATCGAATAAGATCTATTTGAGAGTTGCGCTACCGATGTGGTTAATTATCACGATGGCAACCGGAAGAGTGCGGCAAGTGATAAGCTTCAAAGCGTATCGCCGTTGACGACTTTAGCGGGAACGGCGCAAACGTTTTTATAATCTTCACTATCGAGAGATCTGGCCATTTGCTCTGCTGCCAGCTTGCCCAGTTGCAGAACCGGAATGGCAGTCGTGGTTAAACGTTGCGGCAATACAGAGGCAGCCTCATGGCCACCCCAGCCTGCGATGCCAATGTCTTTCGGGACACGAATGTTTTTATGCTGACACCACGCCAGTCCGCCGATTGCCATCGCATCATCCATGTAGTAAATCATGTCGGCCTGCTGTGTATGGTTTAACAGATTTTCCGTGCCGTAGTAACCGGCGTAAAAACCCGGTTTGTCATTCAGTATTTCGGTATGCACGATGTTACCGCCGGCACTGGTAAAGCCTTTGATAAACCCATCGATACGTTCCGGGGTTATCGTCCGGTCATCAGCCGCCGCCAGGAGTAGTGCGGCATTTTTATAGCCATTAATGATGGCATGCTGACTCATCTCAAAGCCCGCATCGTATTCGTTGAATCCGACAGACATGTTTATCGGGCTGGTATTGAGGTTCCAGAACTCAAGCACCGGGATAGATGCGTCCTGTAATAACTTGATTGTGCTCTGGCTATGGTACTTGTGCGACAACATGACTCCGGCGGGTCGCCATGAAAGAATGCTTTTCAGCCAGGCCTCTTCCTGTGACTGCTCATGGTTGTGGCTGCCGATGATCATCTGGTAGCCAAGGCGATCAAAAGTACGATCCAGTGTTTCCAGTACCTGCATGATGAGATGACTGGATAAGCTGGGTACACAAACACCGACCAGCGTCGACGCTTTTGCGGTACCAAGGGTGGCTGCCAGACGGTTGGGCAGATAGCCGTGGCGCTCCACTTCGCGCATGACCTTTTCACGCGTCGCCTCGGAAAATCCGTCCGCATCGCGCAGCACGCGCGACACCGTCATTTTCGAAACGCCTGCAGCTTTGGCTATCTGGCTTAAGCTAGCACTTTGTTTTTTATCACTTTTTATTGCCATTTTCCGTTAGAGGCTCGGCCGGGTCAGCAGCATAACATTATTGAAGATTATGCTTGACAGAAGGCTCACAGATATTTACGTTACCGGTAACGTTACCATGAACGTGACAGCTGGAGGAAATTCTTTGCGCCAAAGCGATGGTTTGTTTTTCGACCGCATCTCAAAAAATTTCGGTGGTACGCAGGCACTGAGCAATGTGTCGCTGCATATTGAACGCGGCGAAATTGTGGCTTTGCTCGGCGAGAATGGCGCTGGTAAATCTACGCTGATCAAAACACTGAGCGGCCTGCACGCGCCGGACAGCGGTCGGGTGCTACTCGATGGCAAAGAGTACTCGCACACGCCCGGCCAGGTGCAGGGTAACGAGTCCGCCATCTCATTCATTCACCAGGACCTCGGTTTGATCGAGTGGATGAGCATTGCAGAGAATATCGCCATGGCAATCGGTTTTCAAAAAAGCCGTGGTTTCATTTCATGGCGCAGAACCTCTGAAGTCGCCGCGCGTGCACTCGGGCTGATCGATAGTGACTTCGATCCTTCCACCCGAATATCGTCATTGACCAGAACAGAAAAATCCCTCGTAGCCATTGCCAGAGCACTGGTCGTTGATTGTGATTACCTGATACTCGATGAACCGACGGCAAGCCTGCCCGCCGATGAAGTACAGCGATTGTTCAACGCACTGAACCCGCTGAAAGAAAAGGGGGTCGGCATGATTTACGTGTCGCACCGGCTCGATGAGATATTCCGTATTGCTGACCGGGTAGCGGTGCTGCGAGACGGTGAGATGGTAGGGGTGCGCCGCACTGAACATACTACCCCGGAAGAACTGGTCACGCTGATCGTCGGCAGAAAAACCAGAGCGATTAACAAACCCGCCGTAGATGCCGGTGGTGAAGTACTGCGGCTGCAGGGGCTTAAGACGCAACGCGTGGGACCGCTTGACCTGCATATGCAAAAAGGTGAGATGCTCGGTCTGGTTGGACTGCGCGGCGCAGGGCATGAGGAGATCGGGCGGGCAGTGTACGGCCTTGAGCCCTGTACCGGGTTGATCAATATTGATGGCGAACCGGTTGTTGTGCGAAACGCTGCGCATGCGATTGAACTTGGAGTTGGATTCATTGCCGGTGATCGCATCGTTGAATCTATCGCATCGTCATTAACCATCTGTGAAAACGCTTTTTTGAACCCGCAGATTCGTGGCCGCGGTTTATTCGAACTACAGACTGGGTCAACTGAATCAAACCGTGCACTTGAACTTGGCCGGCGGGTTGGTCTGAATCCGAACGATCCGACGCTGACGATTGAAGCGCTGTCGGGGGGCAATCAGCAAAAAGTGGTTGTCGGGCGCTGGCTCGATACCGATCGCAAAATATTAGTCGCAGAAGACCCGACCGCCGGTGTGGATGTCGGTGCCAAAGCGGAAATCTATCAGTTGTTGTTCGATGCCACGCGCTCCGGCATGGGGGTATTGGTGATATCGACTGACTTTGAAGAAGTTGCCAGTATCTGTCACCGCGCACTGGTGTTCAGCCGCGGTGTAATGGTGTGCGAGCTGAGCGGGATCGATCTTTCCACCGAGAATTTAATACAGCAGGCATCGGCAGGAGAGGCTGAAGCAACTACAGAGGAAGATCTGTATGCAATCCATTGAGTCCAATGCACTTGAACCGACAAAGGCCGATCTAAAGCAATTGAGTGTGCTGCAGAAATTCGGGCGTCTGCTGCCGGTCTATGGACTGGTCATACTCACACTGTTCCTTATTGCGTTGTTTTCATTTCTTTTGCCGGACACTTTCCCGACGCTGCTTAACTTAAGGGCAATACTGTCTGATAAATCTATCATTGCATTGCTGAGTCTCGCCGCAATGGTGCCCATGGCAGCAGGCAGAATAGATCTGACGGTCGGCTATGGCATAGTGATCTGGCATATCCTCGCTATCTCCCTGCAAACCTTATATGGCGTGCCATGGCCGATTGCCGTTTTTATCGTTTTATTACTGGGCGCGTTAACCGGATTCTTTAACGGTGTTCTGGTAGAGGTGGCGAAGATCGACAGCTTCATCGCCACGCTGGGAACCGGCACGGTGTTGTATGCGCTGGCGTTGTGGCATACCGGCGGACGACAGATGGTCGGGCTGTTACCCGATGGCTTCTATGCAATCAACGGTACCTTTGTTTTCGGTCTGCCGATTACTGCCTACTACATTCTGGCGATAGCCCTCGCACTGTGGCTGGTGCTTGAGTACACACCGGTTGGCCGGTTTTTATATGCCATAGGTGCCAACCCTCGTGCTGCCGAGCTCAACGGTATACCGACACGCAAGTTTGTGGTCGGGGCGTTTGTTACTTCAGGGGCAATGACCGCACTGGCCGGTGTACTGCTCGCTTCCAAACTTCGCATAGGTCAGGCAAGTGTCGGCCTTGAATTCCTGCTGCCGGCGCTGGTCGGAGCGTTTCTCGGTTCCACCACGATCAAGCCGGGTCGCGTCAATGTGTGGGGCACCATAGTCGGTGTGGCCATTCTTGCGGTAGGCATATCAGGTATTCAACAGTTCGGTGGATCATTCTGGGTAGAGCCGATGTTTAACGGTGTCACGTTGCTGGTAGCAATTGGCATTGCGGGGTATGCGCAGCGTCGTAAGAGCGCTGCACAATGATTATCTATAAGAGGAGAAAGGCAACATGTTAAGACGAAACTTTATGTCAACGATTGCTGCAGCCATGGTTGCTGTGGCGAGCGGGCAAACCGTTGCAACGGACTTTGACGGCCCGACAAGCGGGCCTGCAGCCGCCGATGGCAAAACCATTGTGGTACTGGCAGCCGACCTTAAAAACGGCGGTATTCTCGGTGTGACCAATGGCGTTGAAGAAGCCGCGGAGCAAATCGGCTGGACAGTTAGAGTGCTCGACGGAGGTGGTTCCGTGCAGGGAAGAACCGCTGCATTCGGTCAGGCAATGGCGTTAAAGCCGGACGGTATCATCATCAACGGTTTCGATGCGGTTGAACAACAGGCGGCACTCGATCAGGTCGTAGCATCCAACATTCCAATGGTGGCCTGGCACTCCGGTCCGAAGATAGGCTGTGATGCACCGGGGGGTATCTTTGCCAATGTTTCTACCGATGCAATGACGGTATCACAGGAAGCGGCCAAATGGGCTGTGCAGGATGCCGGTGGCAAACCCGGTGTTGTTATCTTTACCGATTCTACCTATCAGATCGCGATCGATAAGGCAGACAAAATTAAGGAAACCATCGAAGCCATGGGCGGTGATGTTCTCGAGTATGTCGACACACCGATAGCCGATACTTCCAATCGCATGGGGCCGCTCACAACCAGTCTGCTGCAAAAGTATGGTGCCAAATGGACACATGCGCTGGCCATCAATGATATCTACTTTGACTTCATGGGGCCTGCACTTGCGGCAGCGGGCATCAAAGGCGATGGTTCACCCAAAGCGGTGGCGGCAGGCGACGGTTCGGAGTCAGCGTTTCAGCGCATCAAGACCGGTCAGTATCAGTCCATTACTGTTGCAGAACCCTTAAACCTGCAGGGCTGGCAGCTTGTCGATGAGCTTAACCGTGCTGTTCAGGGCGAGGCCTGTTCGGGTTATGTCACCGCGCCGGCAGTCGTGAACATGGAAGGTGCAAAAGCAATGGGGGACAGTCCGGTTTTTGATCCGGACAACGGCTATCGCGCCGCCTATGTCGAAATATGGGGTAAGTAGTTATACGCGAGCGCAGCCACTTTAAATGGCTGCGTTCTACATAGCCCCTTTCACAACTTGATTCACATGGCTGGAGACAATCGAGTGACAGCGACAACTCTTAAAACCGCGGCTGAAGGCAAGCAGCCTGTGGTGAGTATGCGCGGTATTACCAAACGCTTCGGCGGTGTGGTTGCGCTGGATGAAGTTGATCTTGATGCCTATGGCGGTGAAGTGCTTGCCATTGTCGGCGACAACGGTGCAGGTAAATCCACACTGATTAAAATTCTTACCGGCGTATACCAGCCCACGAAAGGAACGCTGGAACTCGATGGCAAGCCGTTTTCCATGGCCAGCCATTCCGATGCAATTGCAGCCGGTGTCGATGCGGTCTATCAGAACCTGGCAATCGCCGATCATTTAACCCCGGCTGAAAACCTGTTCCTGGGTTCAGAGCTCACCAGATCCGTACTGGGCTTCAAAGTGCTCGACAACAAGCGCATGCGAAAGGAAGCGGTAGATACGCTCAATAACCGTCTTGGCGTGCAGTTGAAGAGTATGGATGTGCTCACAGAGAGCCTGTCCGGCGGTCAGCGACAGGCGGTGGCAATTGCCCGGGCTGTGCGGCATGACACCCTGCGTGTGCTGGTGATGGATGAGCCCACGGCAGCGCTCGGCCCGCAGGAGACTGCACGCACACTGCAGTTAATCAAGTCACTGCGTGATCAGGGGCTCACCGTCATTGTGATTTCGCATTCCCTTGATGATGTGTTTGAGATATCCGATCGCATCCATGTGCAAAGGCGGGGCCGCTGTGTCGGCGTGGTAACCACTGCGCAAACCAACAATGAAGAAGTGCTGAGCATGATCGTTGGCGCTAAAACGACCGATCAGGAACACTAATGTCTGCAACGCAAACCTCACCGGCCACCAACGCCAGGCCAACGATGGGACAACGGCTCGAGCCCTATGTCAGTTTCATCGGGCCGATGGCAATGATAATTGCCATCCTGCTATTTATGGCGATAGTCGAACCGGCACGCTACTTCCGCGCATCCAATCTCAATCAAATTCTGCTCGACGCTGCACTGTATATGCCGATGGCCATGGCAATGACGTTTGTCATCACGCAGCGTGGTATCGATCTGTCGATCGGATCAGTGGCAGCGTTGTCCGGTATCTGTATGGCCTTCCTGATCAAGCAGTACGGTTTCAGTGCACCGGTTGCGGCACTGATAGCGCTCGCACTCGGCGCGATGATGGGGCTGATCAACGGGCTGGTGATCACACGGTTAAAGGTGCCTGATCTGATTGGCACGCTGGCCATGGATCTGGTTTACCGTGGTATTGCACTGGTGATCGCCAAAGGGCTGGTACTGGCGCGATTCCCGGACCTCATAACCGAAATCGGACGCGGGCAAGCGTTAATTTATCTGCCGACACCGGTAGTGATCGGACTGATTACCATGGTTATTGGTTATGTGGTACTGACACGAACACACTTCGGCAGATACACAATCTCTATCGGGTCCAATCCTGAAGCCTCTGATATGACAGGCATCGATGTGGATCGTCATCGCATCTACGCGTACGTGTTTATGGGGACGATGGCGGCTCTCGCCGGCATTATGCTGACTGGTAAGCTGAATGCGATACAGGCCACATCTGCACCATATTTCAACCTTCATGTTATTGCCGCAGTTGTTGTTGGTGGCACCTCACTGTTTGGTGGTCGTGCCTCTATTCTGGGTTCACTCGCCGGTGTGTTACTGCTGTCCATGATGATCAATGCACTGGTCACCCTTCGCATTGAATTTTTCTGGCAATCGGTGGCCTCGGGGGCAGTCATTATTTTCTCGGTGGCACTCTACACCTGGCTACAAAAGAAAGACCGCGACGGAAGCGCCGGACTGGCAGGCCTTTTATCTAATCCGCGGATGTCAAAAACCTATCGACTGGCGGCTGTTGTTCTGGCTGTTCTAGCGCTACTGCTGATAGTCGGCTGGATGACCGCAGGTGATGTTAAACCAAGCGGTTAATACACTGGTTGAATGAAATCAACCAACACTTATGTGCAACGAGAGGGAGGCACAACATGAAACTGAATACCTTAACCTGCGTCATCGCATTCGCCATTGGCGTTACCGGTATCGCTCAGGCAGAAACCAAGCTGCCACTCATGGAAATGGACGGC
>JAHDHK010000164.1:3988-12843 GCA_020631335.1 Chromatiales bacterium | reverse complement strand
GACGTAAACCAGAGGCACGTCTCCGGCTGCAGCGGACACAGCCGCCCCGGCCGAAGTATCGACAATGTTCACGATGATGGCGTCAACGCCCTGTGCCACAAAGTTCTTTACCTGGTCGATCTGTTTTGCAAGGTCGTCCGAAGCATCTTCCTGCTGGTACGACAGCCCATCGATGGTCCCTGCGTACTCGACCATGCCGGTGCGCAGCACTGTCAGCCAGTTGTCGTCAAATCTCGAAAAGGTTGCACCTATTTCCTGAGCTGTCGCAGCAGTCGACATCAGCGTGGCCAGACCAGCAGCGATTAACGTTTTTTTCATATCGAATGTTCTCCAGAATGTTTCGTGTCCGGCACACGAGTAGTTTCTACCGGAAGCCCCTGGGGGCCCTGAGTTACATCATACTGTTTCAAGCGGCATCCGCCGCAAGAGCAGAACTGATGAATTTGAAGGAATCCTGCAGGTGTTCCGCAAGATTCGATAACGCATGTATTTCAGGGGCAAATGCTTCAACCGAGACCGGGCCGCGAAAACCGCCGGCATGCAACATTTGCAACTGTGTGAGGTTGTTGAGACGATCGTACTCATTCACCAGCACCCTGTGATGATCCTGCATCATCGCGCTGGTTAACGCAGTATCAATGACGCCGGACACATGCACAATGGCTGTACTCGACGCAAAGTATTCGGATTCCCCGGCAAGGTGATGATGAAAGGTGTCGTGAATCAGTTTCAGACGGTGGTGGGCGTGCAGCTTGTCAATCGCTTCCATCGCTTCTGTCTTGTAGCGCAGGGTTGAGGTGTCGAAACCGAGCGGCTCGATAAACCCCGTTAGTTGATGTTGCTCGAGCACAGGCAGTAGTGCTTCCAGCGCCGAAAGCAGCATTGACTGGCGCTTTTTTGCATCCGGCAGCGGACCGTCGTTCGCGGGAATAAGTACAATGCCCTGCGCCCCGCAATCACGCGCCAGCCCCGACAGATTCAGCGCCTGTTGCCGGGTTTGTTCGGTGTATCGATTAAATGCAACGACCTCGGCCAGTGCGATAATGTTGATCCCGGCTTGCTGAGCTTCGTGCTTTGCCTCTGCCGCGGGGCGACCATCAAACAACGGGCCCGCCAGATCCGTGCGCAACTCGACTCCGCTGCACCGACAGGCTTGCGCCATGGACAACAACTCGCCAAACGAGGCATTGGCAGCTGTCATGTGATTGATCGCTGTTTTGGCCAATGATCCTCCCAGTTCGTCAGATATTGGTAGTGCGTGGCGAAATTATGCGAGTCCGCTATTCGAGTTGCAAGCTTTTTTTGCAACCGGTTGCACCTTAAATATCCCGATGCCGGCTGCCAGAGTACCGACTGCAGACTGACCTGTCATCATACCCGCCCGGTTTCAGGGTACAAAGCCACATATCACCCGGAAGGTCGGGCAACCGGTTCCAAAGCCTGGCATAGTAATACCCGTCCATCAGTCAGCGACCGACATTGTTATTGAAAACTGCCTCGAGTATCGAGTGCTGCGATACGCATCTGCTATCGCAAGACAGACGGACGTTCCTGTTAAACTCAACAACTACAGATAACAACCTGCCGGCCCTCCGCGCGCACCGGCTGAGCACTTTCTATGAGTCACGTTGAACCGGTTCGAACCGCCCTTGCCAGCTGCGTTGAAGGTCGTATTGATTTCAGTGACGCCGGAATTGCCCTGTATACCAGTGATGCCTCTAATTATCGTCAGGTTCCTCTCGGGGTGGTATTTCCGCAAACGATAGAAGACATCGTCACCACCACAAAGGTATGTGCACAACACAATGTCCCCGTCCTGATGCGTGGTGCCGGCACTTCGCAGAACGGGCAGACTGTCAATAACGCGATTATTATCGACTGTTCCGAACGCCTGAATCGTGTGCTTGAAATAGACCCGGCCAATAGAACCGCATTAATAGAACCCGGTGTGGTGTGCGACTCACTCAAAGCGGCGGCTGAAGCACACGGGCTGACATGGGGCCCTGATCCCGCGACACACAGCCGATGCACACTGGGAGGCATGATCGGCAACAACTCTTGCGGGCCACGCTCCATGCTTGCCGGCAAAACCGTAGAAAACGTACTGGAACTCGAAGTTATCACCCCCACCGGAGAGCGCTTCTGGGTAGGAGAAACCCCGGAAAATGAACTTAAGGATATCCTCAGTCAAAATAATGAAAGAGCAAGAATTTACCGCGAGCTTGTCGATATCCGCGACCAATACGCGGCACTCATCAAACAGAAATTCCCGGATATAAAACGCAGAGTATCCGGCTACAACCTCGATCAGTTGCTTGAGGAAAACAACTTCAACGTCGCCAGAGCACTGGTCGGCTCGGAAGGTACCTGTGTTTCAATTTTACGGGCCAGACTCAGACTGATAGAAAACCCCAAGGTTAAAACACTTTTTGTACTGGGATTTGATGACATCTTCACCGCCGGTGACAGCGTACCTGAGATCATGCCGTTCGCACCCATCGCGATGGAAGGTCTCGACTGGACTATTGTCGGCGGATTAATAGAACGCGACTTACGACTCGATGATGTCTCTTTACTCCCCGAGGGCAAGGCCTGGCTGCTGGTAGAACTGGCAGCCGGCGATGCAACCGCACTGTCCACTAAGAGCGACGAATTTAACGAGGCCATGATGCGCTCGGAAAGAGTCAGCTCGGTATTGCATGTTAAAGATAAAGAAACAGAGCAACGTTTCTGGGCTATTCGTGAACAGGGTGCATCCGCCACTTCAATGAGCCTGAAGCCCGAAGACCCCGATCCGATCGTCGGATGGGAGGACACCGCCGTTGACCCGATGCAGCTTGGCGATTACCTGCGTGACTTCAGCGCACTGGTAGATCAATACGGCTACCGCACCAGTTTATACGGGCATTTCGGTGATGGCTGTATTCATGCGCGCATCACCTTTGATACCCGGACTCACAGCGGCGTGAAATCATTCCGCGCTTTCAGCAAAGATATCGCCACACTGGTGGTTAAATACGGTGGCTCACTGTCCGGTGAGCACGGTGACGGTCAGGCCAAAGCCGAGTTTCTGCCGATTATGTTCGGCGACGAACTCATGCAGGCATTTGTACGATTCAAAAACGCATGGGACCCTGACAATCGCATGAACCCGCGCAAGCTGGTCAACCCGTACCGGATAGATGAAAACCTGCGATTCAGTCCGGATTACCAGCCGCAACCGGTACAAACCACGTTGCACTTTCATGAAGACCCGGGCGGGTTCATTCGAACCACTGAACGTTGCATCGGCATGGGGAAATGCCGTACCGCTACCGGTGCGATGTGCCCGAGCTACCAGGCCACTCTTGAAGAGCGTTACTCCACCCGTGGTCGTGCTCATCTGCTGCACGAACTGGTCAGAGGCGAACTGCTGACCGACGGATTTGCCGACACCGATATCGCAGATTCAATGGAACACTGTTTGTCCTGTAAGGCCTGCAGCAGCGAATGCCCGACCAAAGTGGACATCGCCATGTATAAAGCCGAATTTATGCACAAGCATTACCAGCATCATAAGCGCCCTGTCAGCCATGCATTGCTGGGTAAGATCGGACAACGTCTGCCCGATAATGCGCTGCTGCGAAAGATCTCCAACCTGTTGCTGAAACCGGGACCTGGCCACGCGGTGAAAAAGCTGCTGGCGTTTGACCCTTCAACTGAATTACCTGAACTGGCAGCAATCCCGTTCAGCAGTCGTATCAAATCACTGTCCACACACCGGGACGAACACTTTTACTACATAGGAAACAAGAGTGCCGATGCTGTCGTGCTATGGATAGATACCGTCAATAATCACTACCGACCGGACCTGTTGCTCAGTGCCGTCAACATTATTCAGTCACTGGGGCATCGTGTTGCTATCGCACGCACTCACTTTTGCTGTGGACGTCCGCTTTATGAGTACGGGTCTCTGGATGAAGCACGCGCTTCTCTTGAGGCTGTGCTAAACAATTTTCAAACACGACTGCCAGCCGGTTCTCAGGTACTGGTACTCGAGCCGTCCTGTCTTTCGGTTTTTAAACAGGAACTCAAGCGGGTGTTTCCTGAAGACCCGCGCGCAATTGCACTGCATGATGCCACCAGCACAATCCCCGCCTGGCTTAGCCGGCATCCGTCACTTGCACTAACGCCATTGCCACACGGACTCATGCATTTGCACTGTCACAGCAAGGCAACACAAACCGACATTGAAGAGCGCCGCTTAATGCAACAGTGCTTTACCACCCTGGAAGAGCCGGAAAGCGGTTGCTGTGGAATGGCCGGTACCTACGGACTGAAAACCAAAACCCGGAAAACTGCCAACTGGCTATTTAACCGCGTGCTTGCTAAAAGCGTAATTGCCGCACCGGACAACAGTGTGGTGGTTACCAATGGATTCAGTTGCAGTGAAATGTTTAAACAACAAAGTCAGACAACGACATTACACCCGATTCAGGTATTGGAGCAGTGTGTCGTCAGCCAGCCCCCCGTTGCTGTTGAACAATGACAGAGCAAGTCAGACCAGTCACCCACAGCGCGGTAATGCGTAAACGCTATACAACACGATGACATCCACAGTTGCTCTCGCTTGACACTGTATCGGTGTCGAATTAGGGTGTAATTCGTCAATTTCGACTGACAATAGAAATTCCTCCGGAGGAAACCCATGAAATTCAAGTTGCGCAGGTTATGCGCTTCGCTGGCCACTGTCGCACTGGCCGGCGCTGTGTCAGCCACATCACAAGCCGCCGACTTTGACGGTGTCAACGTCGAAGTACTCACTCGCACCGGCCCCGTCATTGCCAAGCGACTGGCGGAGCGCGCAGACGAATTCAACAAAGCAACCGGCGCCAACGTTACCATCAATGAAGTACCGTTTGCCGAGCTCTTTCAAAAAGTATTAACTGACTGGGCCTCCGGTACAAATTCAATAGACGTGGGCGTGTTTGCATCCGGCTGGGCGGTAGAACTTGCCGATGCCGACCTGATCGAAGACTTAACACCGTACGTCGACGCAGACGAAGCACTGCAACACGATGACATCGCCCCTTTCTTCCGCGAGTTCAATCAGAAAATAGGTGGCAAGACCAAACTGATCACTGTCGACGGTGACTTCCAGATGATGTACTACCGGCGCGATATCTTTGACGAGCTCGGCCTTAGTGCGCCGCGCAACTGGGAAGAATACATGGCCGCCGCCAAGGCGACACATGGTACCGACATGAACGGTGACGGTGAACCGGACTATGGCTCATGCATATTCAAAAAGCGTAACGCTCAATCCTATTTTGCGATTATGTCTGTTGCTGCCGCATTCAGTCAGACTCAGGGTACCGGCCAGGGCTTTTTCTTCGATCCGGAAACCATGAAACCGCTGGTCAACAACGAAGCATGGATTGAAGCGTTCAACGTCTATAAGGCAACAGGACAATACGGTCCGCCTGAAGAATTGAATCACGATATCGGCGACACACGCTCTCTGGTGCAGGCAGGCAGATGTGCCATGGTCATTGACTGGGGCGACATCGGACCACTGTCAATCGACGAAGCCGGTGCCGCGATCAAAAACAAAATGGGTGCAGCAGTCATGCCCGGCACATCAAAGGTGCTTGACCGTGAGTCCGGCAAACTTGTGGACTGCGATGAAACGCGCTGCCCGCACGCTATAGATGGCATCAATCAGAGTCCGTTTGCAGCCTTCGGCGGCTGGGCCGGTGCGATTAACAAAAAGGCGGATGACAGTGTCAAGCAGGCGGCCTATGCCTATCTGTCTTATGTAAACCAGCCTGAGCAATCCAATGTTGACGTTACTATGGGGTGGACAGGGTTCAATCCTTACCGCAACTCCCAGTTGAACGACACCAGCAAGTGGATAGAAGCCGGTTTCAGCCCTGAGTTCGCAGAAAACTATCTGGGGGCAATCAAGGACAGCCTGAATAACCCCAACATGGCATCCGACCTCAAAATCCCGGGCACAGCTCAGTATCAGGGAGTCGTACTTGATCGCGAGCTTGCACGTTTTCTTGCCGATGAGATCACTGCGGCAGAAGCGGTTGCCAACATAGAAGCCGGTTGGGAAGAAATTACCGACGACTTCGACCGTGAGACCCAACAGGCGATGTACAAAGCATCACTGGGTATTACCAACTGATCTTAAGCCATGCCACTTACCCGGGCTTCGCGTTGAGCCCGGGTATCCCTCATTAATAACTCACTCACCACAACTTTCCGGACAATACACTGCGTATCCATTTAACCCGCACCTCTGTCACAAACGGCACTAGTGCTCTCAAAACAAGCCTGTGCCAAAGGTATAGAGCCCTGCCCTGCCCCTGCCAGACACCCGCAAGCTGACCCCATGAAGACTCACCGATGGTCTGAATGGCTCGATCGCAGAGCCAGCACGCTGTTCATCACACCAGCGGTGATCCTGATTCTGGTCTTCTCGTCCGCTGATTGCCTCACTGATACTGGCGTTCTCCCGCGTGAGACTTCGAGCGGGGGGTTACCAGGTACGTTTTGTCGGATTAAAAAATTTCCATAAACAGTTTTTCGGCTCTGAGCAGTTTCATTTTCTCGGTACCTTTAAAGGGATGAGTATGCTCGGCTGGGTTGTCGCCGCGCTGGTGGGCATTGCCTTACTATGGTGGCTTTACCGGTACTGTCGTTCAAGATTCTGGTGGCTGGGTTTTGTCGGGCGATTAATCAGTGCGCTGTTGGCATTCGGCATTGTATTACTGTTCTGCGCGACGCTGCTTAGTGGTCATCAGTTCGGCACACTCGGGGTAACACTGTTTTATGTATTTGCAGGCTGCACGCTGCAGTTTCTGATCGGGCTGGGGCTGGCATTGTTATGCGCTCAGCCAATCGCCGGCAAAACATTCTTTCGAGTGATTTTCTTTATTCCACTAATGATCACCCCGATCGGTGTGGGCTACGCATTCCGCATGCTGGCTGATACAACGAAAGGCCCGTTTACCAATGCATGGCAATGGTTCGGACTGGGGGATTTCGCGTGGTCCACTGATCCCTGGGCTGCGAGAATGTTCGTCGTTATCGGCGACTCCTGGCAGTGGATACCTTTTGTGTTCATTATTCTACTGGCTGCACTCGAAAACATACCTAAAGATCACCACGAGGCAGCGCAAATGGACGGTGCCGGTGGCTGGCAGATATTCAAAGAAATCACCTGGCCTCAATTGTTACCGGTAGCCGCCACCGTCATGCTGATCAGACTCATTGAAGCATTCAAGGTAGTCGATCTGCCTAATATTATGACCGCGGGCGGACCGGGGATTGCGACGGAATCCATGTCACTGCATTCCTATTTTGCATGGCGCTCTCTCGATTTGGGCCAGTCTGCCGCCGTTGCCTACCTGTTGCTTTTTGTGACTGTGGTTGTGTGCGTTTCTTTCTTCAATTACGTTGTGCTGGGCAGACTGCGCGCGCAACGAGTGGCAACGTAATATGACTCACACGCAACTGCCGTATCAGCATTCGAATATATTTTCCGGTGAGTGCGATGACCAGATCTAATTTGTCCATCGTCCGCAGGATATTTGAACCTGCAGGCATCGGCACCATGGCACCGGCCACAAAGTTCCTTGTCTACACGCTTTTGTTATGCTGGACACTGGTCGTTGTTTTTCCATTGTACTGGGTGTTGATTACCTCATTCAAGACTGCTCAGGCTGTGAACAACGGTCCGTTTTTTATCCCCTGGGTTGATTTCACCCCAAGCCTGCATGCATGGAAAGACCTCTTAGTCACCGATGCCGCTGACACCTTCAGCTCTTTCTTTAATTCGATAGTTATCGGGGTGTTGTCGACAATGCTGTGCATCGCGATAGGCTCAATGGCAGCCTATGCACTGGCCAGAATCACTTATCGCCCTAAATTCGGCAACATACTGTTATTTGTTATGGCACTGGCAGCGTGCGCATGGGCCGTGTGGAAACTGGGCGTTGACTGGAAATTAAGCGCGGCCGCAGCCATTGCTGTCTGGTTGTTGTTGGTACTGACGCTGGGGCGATTTTTTAAGAGATCGGTGTCAAACGGCGACATACTTTTCTGGATGATTTCGCAAAGAATACTGCCACCGATAGTGACCGTAATACCCATTTATATGATGTTTCAGAATCTGCAGTTGCTCGATACCCATCTGGCACTGATTCTCACCTATGCGGTGATCAACCTGCCGATTGTTATCTGGCTGATGTACGACTTTATAGACAGCATTCCGATTGAACTGGAAGAAAGTGCTCAACTGGACGGCGCCAGTCGATTCAGAACCTTCTGGGAGATCGTACTGCCGCTGGCAAAGCCGGGACTTGCTGCGACGACATTACTGGTACTGATACTTGCCTGGAATGAATACATTCTTGCAGTGTTTCTCACCACTTCAAAGGCGCAAACAATGCCGATACTGGTGTCAGCGATGAATGCCGGCGAGCGTGGCATTCTATGGTGGAGCATGTGCGTGGTTATTGTAGTCATGATTATACCGGTAGTTGTAATGGCCATTGTGCTACAGCGGTTTATCGCTAAAGGGGTATTGCTCGGCGCGGTGAAAGGATAATTATGACAGATCAAAAAACCAGCACTGCTCAGCACCTGCAACTGCGTAACCTGAATAAGTCTTTCGGCAGTGTGCATGTGGTTAAAGACCTGAGTCTTGATGTCGACGCCGGTGAGTTTCTGGTATTGCTGGGCCCGTCGGGTTGCGGTAAAACCACTGCATTACGCATGATTGCCGGCCTGGAAAGCGTCGACAGCGGGCAGATCACGCTGGGTGATGAAGACATAACTAACGTGCTCCCGAAGTATCGGGACAT
>JAHDHK010000164.1:0-3978 GCA_020631335.1 Chromatiales bacterium | reverse complement strand
GGTGTTTCAGTCTTATGCGCTGTACCCGCACAAAACTGTCGCCGAGAACATGGGCTTTCCCCTTAAGGTCAGAGGCGTGGATTCACAGCAGCTAACCAAGGCTGTAGAAGATATCGCAAGCCAGGTTCATATGAGTGAATATCTGCATCGCTTTCCACGGGAATTATCAGGTGGTCAAAGGCAGCGAGTGGCACTGGGCAGAGCCATGATAAGACGCCCGGCTGCTTTTCTGATGGACGAGCCATTATCCAATCTGGACGCTAAACTACGCGGACATATGCGCGCAGAACTCAAGCACATGCAGTCAGAACTGGGCACCACCACCATCTATGTCACCCATGATCAAATAGAGGCAATGACACTTGCGCATCGGGTTGCTATTATGAATGAGGGCGTACTGCAGCAGCTGGGCACCCCACGCGAGGTTTACGATAACCCTGCAACTCTTTTTGTCGCAGGGTTTATGGGCTCCCCCCCGATGAACTTTGTTAACGGAGAAATTTCTGATCAGGCTTTCTCAATCACCAACAGCACGATTCCGGTTACTGTAAACACTGCATGCAGCAAGGCAACACTCGGCTTCAGACCCGAAGATGCCAGGGTAGTTAACGCCGGTGAAGGTATCGTGGATGCGATGGTGTACACAACAGAACAGACAGGGGAATACACGCTTATTACCGCAACCATTGAACAGGATACGGTGATCGTCAAAATGCCTCGCGATTTCGATGCTCCGCCACATTCGACAATCGGCATCCAATTTCCTGCAGAGAAAGCGATGTTTTTTGACACGGTTAAAGGCAACCGGGTCGATATTACTTTGCTTTGAACACCCGGGTTGTGCAAGTGACCGGACCACAGTGTGTCTGCTATATGCACAACGGCACTTTCATCAGAATCACCTGAAACCAACTAGCCTGAACTCTGCACAATCCGATGAGCGGAGAGCCTATCGGCCCCTCCAGGACAGCGACATCAGGATTCAGCCAGTTCTGCGCGTGTATCACTGAAAGATAAATGGTACACGCGAAGTAAAACCATTCCGACAACTGTGACCACAATCCAGGCTGGCAAGTGGTAATAGATCGCGGCACTGAGTGCTTTACTGGGCTCAACACCTACCGCCGACAATGCCAGCACGAAGCAGTATTCAATTGTGCCGAAAAAGCCGGGGCTGGTGGGCAGCGTCAGCCCGACTACCGTGAAACCGAGTATGACAATCGCCACCATCGGGGATACCTGAATATCAAATGCTAATAGCGCGCAGTACAGGCACGCTGCCATCAGTAACCACTGCACCAGAGAATTCAGTATGACTTCAATATAAAGGTTCTTATGACGCAAGGCCATTAAACCAGTGCTGAGATTACGGATTTGTTCTGCTATCCCGGCACGTGTACCTGCTGACAAAACGGTCAGACGGTTTTCCAGAAAGTCGGTAATTTTGCGTGTGTATAAGGTCAGCAGAACACTGGCAACCGTTATTAAAACTGCCACCGCCAGTAAAAATACCGCACCGCTATAGAATTTTGCAGAATATTCTCCTGACATCAGCGCGACCGAAAAAATTACAAGCACGACTATCAGATCAAACAGTCTCTCCACTACCAGTGTCGCCAGCACAGTGGTTTTAGAAATACCGAACTTTTTACCTGCAAAATATACCCGCACCAACTCTCCGAAATGTGCTGGCAGCAGATTATTGCCGGCCGCCCCTGCCATCATGGCCGGGACCAGTTTATTCCCGGAAACCCGATGAGACGGCGATAACAACACACTCCAGCGAAGTGCCTTCAACCAGTAGAAACCAAAAAGCGTAATAAACATCGGTATCATCGGCCATAGCTGCGCTTCAGCGAATGCGTGCCTGATTTCATCAATATTGGTGTCTTTCAGTGCCAGCCATAAAAACAGCACACTTAAAAAAACACCAACGATGATTAAGATTTTCTTCAATGGTATCAATCACTAATTGAGGACAGGAATAGCACCAATTGCTGTCAGTACAGCATGATTAAACCCGGAAATATCACCCGTTGATAGTTACCACAGGCCCATCAGTTACATTAGCTGCAGTTTTGCGTACACTCTTTAATGTCTCTTCATCATTGTCGATAATATTATTGAAACGACATGTGCCGCGTGCGCGAACTGGTCCCCTTTTATTTTTATAAGTTACAATTAAGCACGGCAGATAACCCCAAATACCTGGCGCTGTTCGCAGCCCTCCGATTCAATGCAGGCACAGTGCAATATGTTCCACTCCGGTACAGTACGAATAGCGTTGATTGTGCTGATCTGCGCGGCACTCAACGTACTGACGGTGGTGTCGTGGGATTTTTCCTACATAGTCAATGATGGCGTACAACAGCTGTCCACCGCCAGAAACTGGCTTCAGGGCAACGGTTTTTCGACAGACGCACTCATCTACGCACCACACTTTCAGGGTGTGATTCCAGCACCGCAAACCGTCTGGCCTCCGGGGTACGCCTTTGCCTTTGCGGTGGTTAGCCTCAGTGGCTTGCCGCTTGAGTGGGCCGCTTTTTTGTTAAATATTGTCACTCATGCTCTCACGGCTGTTCTGGTGCACTTCATTCTTGGCCGCATGGGAGAGACACGCCGGTTCAGCATGTCCGCGGCTTTGCTGTTTTATCTTATGGCGATGCCCATTTGTTTCCGGCTTGCAGACAGAACCACTTTTTATCGGCTTGTTAATGTCGGTAGTCCTGGCACTCCCCGATCCGCGTCAGTCACCCTGGTATGTCTGGTTGTTATGCGGATTGCTTATGGCGCTGTCGATCTACGTCCGCTACTCGGCTGTTTTCTTTGTTGCCGGCGTGGGTAGCGGTGTGTTTCTGTATCTGGTCTTCTACGAGCGCAGTACCCTGGCCCGGCTATTCGGATCGCTGACCAAACTCGGCCTGATGATGCTGGTACCGGCGTTGGCATTCGTCCACCTTATGTTCCGTACCAGTCAGCTAATCGGCACGTTTGATCGTTACTCAGGTACTCGAGTACCTGAATCTCTGCTGTCAACATTGTGGTTATGGGCTGCAAACTCAGCAGAGTTGCTCGGCTTCGGCATGGGGTATTTATTCAGATCAGGTTATGGCGTGGCGATTTTTGTGCTGTTTGCCTGTCTTGTCGCAGGATTGCTGATTGTTTTTTTCTACCGTACAGCCACAGGCAAAACCACATTACCCACCGACAGACAAGGTCGTTTTATCTGGATTACCACGGCGGTTACCCTGCTGCACGTCTCATCCTTCGTCGGCTATCTCACCCTCAGCAGTATGAGCAGTACCCCGCTTGAGATCGTCAACAGATATCTTTACCAGATATATTTCGGAATATATTTGCTGTTCTGTCTGGTCGTTTTTTGCCTGATGTCAACAACCAAGCCCGCGCGCCCGGGTAAGCGCGATCCCGTGGTTTACCTTCCTCTTGGCGCGATTATATCGATCTACCTTATCGCACAACTCAATGAGCTATCGACATCACGAAATCATTTCTTCGAAGAGTCAAGGGCAGCCACCGAGGTCATGCAGGTACAGGTCACACCGGACACAACGCTGCGCACGCACATTGACAATTGCCTTTCCCAATTCAGTGATGCGGTCATCTGGAGTACACACGGGCAGCATGTGCATTTTCACACAGGCAGACCGACGATTACCCATCTCCCCATCTATTCAATGGAACCTTTTGACGCGGTGACTACCAGGCAGAAAATAGATGAGTATGGTATTGAGGCGTTTTTATTTATAGATCAACCGGCAGTGGATGAGGAATACTACAGAGACTACATGAATACCATGAAACAATGGCTCACTGCGCAAGGGTATTCCTCATTAGTTCTTCCTCCCCACCAGATACTCGGTGACAGGACGGTCGATGTCATGCTCTCAGTGTCGGCCTGCAGGAAAAGCTGATTATCAAACAATACAGCAAAAACGTTTGCACAAGTGCGCCTTAGGT
>JAHDHK010000163.1:11991-12859 GCA_020631335.1 Chromatiales bacterium | reverse complement strand
AACAGTGTTGCGGTCAGAATGTAAGGCATCAGCATCGGTAAGGTAATTTTCCAGAACACGAAAGTTCTCGGTACACCGTCTAGCGCTGCCGCTTCAAATGGTTGCGATGGCAGGCTGCGCAATCCGGCCAATAGCAGAATCATGATGAACGGGGTGTACACCCAGATGTCCACCAGCACCACGGTAAACAACGCAGTGGACGGTGACGATGCCCAGCGAAAGTCCTGTATTCCAGCGGTCGAGACCAGATAACTCAGAATACCGAAATTGGTATTTGTCATCAGTTTCCACATTAATGCTGCCAGTACCGGTGCAGTCATTAATGGCATGAGCAACATAATGGAGACAAAATTATTAAAACGGGTTCGACGCTGCAGCAACAGCGCAATCCCGAGCCCCAGAATCAGCTCCAGCGTCACGGTAGACCCGGCATACACCAAAGAGACTTTCAGTGTATTCCAGAAATCCGGATCCGATAAAAAGTTAAGGTAGTTTTCGCCCCAGTTATATTTACGTGCCCACGGCTGGCTGAGCCGATAACGTTGCAATGAATAAAGAGCGGCGGTTACAAACGGTACGAGAATACCGATACACACCAGCAGCGCCGGCAGGCTCAGCAGATAGGGCAAGGCTCGCTGCCCCGCTTTTATTTTGCGTCGCTTCTTTGAAGCCTGTCCGATGGTGGATTCGGTGGTCATAACAGTGGCGTTCGGTATGACAGGAGGCTTGCAAAAGGTATTTTCATGTAGCTCTTCAGTTGACTGATGTATGCGCTTGCAAGTACGGCTGTGCGCAGACTCTTGCTGATCGCGACTGGCAGCGGGCAGCAACCATGTGCTTCCCGCATGCCTTGCAGGTATTAACAGTT
>JAHDHK010000163.1:0-11981 GCA_020631335.1 Chromatiales bacterium | reverse complement strand
ACGGCTGTGCGCAGACTCTTGCTTATCTGGCATCGGTCAGCAACCATGTGCTGCCGCCTTGCAGGTATTACCAGTTACCCGAGGTCGGCATCTTTGAGCTGCCGATTGACACTATCAGCCAATTGATCCAGACCTTCGTCAACAGGCACTTCATTGGCGACCATTTTCTGCAGGGTGGCCGCCCACTCGGTGGTGAGATCAAAGAACAAAGGTTGTGCAGTGAACTGAATCTTCGCCCCAGGTGCAGAAACATCATGCATTTCCACGTATCCGGGATAGTTCTTATCCAGCCGTGCTCTAAAGTAGCCGTTATCCCACACTGACTGGCGAACCGGATTCACGAAGTCCATTTGTGTCGCACCAAACAAGCCGTGCTCAGGACCGGAAGCCCACTGCATAAAGTACCAGGCCGCATCTTTCTTCTTTGAGTACTCAGACATTGCGAGCGACCAGATCCAGATATTCGGCGTTGGTGCACTGGCATCGGGGTTGGCAGCAAACGGAGCGTAGGCAAGATTGCCGGCCTCCTTGTTGCCACCACCATTCATGAAATACCCGAGGATATCGGCATCGTAAATCATCGCCGACGCACCGGCTCCCAGATCGGTGCCGACCTGATACCAGGTATGCGTGGACCAGTCCGGCGCGCCGCTGTCCTGAATCATTTTGACCCACTTTTTGTGCATTTCTTTCGAGGCATCGGTATTCATAGCAGCCGACAGCTTGCCGTCATCACCGACGTTCAGATCCTTCTGGCCGTAGTTGGCATAAGCGGACAGAAAACCCGGATGAATCGTCGCCCATGAACGCGACCCCCTGACTCCGATACCATAGACACCATCCAATGAGGCTTTGGCAGCGGCGGCCGTCTCTACCATTTCATCGAGGTTGGTCGGCACTGAAAGCCCGGCCTTTTCAAACATATTCCGGTTGTAAGCCAGGTTATTCTGCTCGTAGCCCCATGGAATACACCATTGTTTGGCATCATCCGAACCCAGTGCTCCACCGGGTCGGCCGTTCCATGCACACGACTTACGTACGCCCTCAAGCATATCGTTCCAGTTGTACGAGGCAGCCGTTTTTGACGGATCGTTTATCCAGTCGTTGAGATCTGTAATCCAGCCGGCCGGACCGTATGTCCATGTCATGTAAGCACCGGTCATGAATGCATCGTATTCACTGGAACCGGATGACAACGCCGCGGTTACTTTGTCGAAGTACACGTCTTCCGGAAACACATCGTATTCGACTTCCATACCCGTCATGGCCTTGAAGTTGTCAAGGTTGGCGATCATGGCATCGGTATACGGATGCTTGTTGAGCAGCAGCTTAACCCCGGTACCCGAATGTTTTTTCCAATCGAAGTCATCCGCCGCCATGGCATTAGTCGATACCATGTTCATCAGCGTGCCGGCAGACCCTGCGGTTACACCCAGCGCCCCCAGACGTTTGATCAGGCTGCGTCTGCTGAGTTTCCCGTCCAGGAACGATTGAACAAGATCTTTCTCTTTACGATACATAGCTTCCCCTCCTCGAAGACCTAACGATCAGGCCGATAGAATTTACCGGTTAACCATTACATGTAGCTATCCGGTGTCCAACAACAGCGCACGTGCTGTACGCTCATCCGTTATCAAGCCGCTTAACAGCTGGCTTTCCAGAACCGCTTTGATGGCGCCTACTTTGCTGGTGCCGCCGGCCACTGCGTGAATAGTTGAACTGCGCAACGCTTCCAGTGGCAGTGTCATGGTGCGATCGGTAAGGTCAGTGGCGATGGCATTACCGTGGCGGTCAAAGTAGTGACCCAGTAATTCCCCTTCACCACCGGCCTCACGTACTTGCTTGAGCTCCCGGGATTCGATCATGCCGGTAGATACCAGTGAGGCCTCATCGTGTGTGCTGCCTATACCGACGAGTTTCATTTCTGTTTGCCGCGCGAGTTCAAATACTTCGTTAATACCACGCTGACCTAACATGATGTTGCGGTCACTGATGGAATTGGCAAGAAATGGCAGCGGGATGAAATAGGCCTCAGCAGTAGCGCGTTCTGCAAGTCGATGGATTACATCGTGCGGGCTCGCGACAAACTTTCGTGTCAGCCCGCCCAATAGAGATACGAAATGGGTAGTGGTCGGTTTTGCAGGCAAATTGTCGACACAGGCAGCCAGTGTACGGCCGTGTCCGATCCCGATTGATGCGCACTTGTTTTCCAGCGCACGACGAATAAGCTGACCGCCGGCAATACCGAGCGCACGCAGGGGGATGTCGCTTTCGTCGATATCCGGTGCCACCTGACAATCACTCAGGTCGAAGCGCTCAGCCAGCTGTGCCTCAAGTGCAATGCACTCACCGATGTCGCCATCTACATAAACTTTAACCAACCCTTCACGGTTTGCCTTGCTGATAAGGCGGTGCGCTTTCAGGTTATTCAGTCCGAGTTTCTTGGCAACCTGTGCCTGACTCAATCCGGCAGCGTAATGCAGCCAGGCGGCACGAACCGCGATGCTGGTGTCTCCGTCAACAATCATGCAGGTTCACACCGGGCGCAAATGCTAATGACAAGTGATTTTCCTCCGGCTCCGGACGTTTTCTAATGCCCGAACCTTTTTGTGTCTGAGACAGGCCGTAGCGCCACTCAGATGAAACAAATATCATTGGGTGATATTAATTGCACTCTGCAGAGCTTGTCAAAACTTAATTTCCGCCCGAAAACTCAACGATTAATCACTGCGTATCCCGATTACCGACGGCGATGCCTATACCCTGCGCAAGGCAGGCGCCTGCGGAATCAAAGTGGACTGTAATCCCGGAATCCGGCAACGAGCACTGTACCCGCACCGCACCACCCGGCTTGCGGCACACAATGCTTTCCCGGGTTACGTGTCCGGGCCGCTGCAGAATCATAGGCGGTTTCTGTCATTTACTCAGGTACCCGCCGGGTAAATCCTCAGGCCTCGCCAGCGGACACTCGCTATACTGTGCGCGCAGGCGGAGACTTGATTTAACTGTTCAATCGAAAAGAGTATTTATGAGTAGTGTTATTTTAATTACCGGTGCAACTGATGGCATCGGAAAACTGTGCGCTCAGCAAATGGTCAATGCCGGACACCGGTTGTTGATACATGGTCGCAACGACAAAAAGCTTACAGACACTGCCGCAGAATTGAATGACATTGCATCAGACAGTGTTGTGGCAACGTTGAGTGCTGATTTTTCAAACCTGAAAGACGTTGCTGCTATGGCGCAGTCTGTTGCCTCGCGCTATGACCACATAGACGCGGTAATCAACAATGCCGGTGTATTCAATGCAACAGACACACGCACGGTAGACGGCCTGGACATACGTTATGCTGTAAACACTATCGCGCCTTATGTACTGACCAAAACGCTACTACCGCTGTTAAACAACAGCGCCCGTGTGGTTAACGTATCTTCAGCTGCACAGGATACCGTTAACGGCCGGGACCTTGAATCCAATCAAGCCTTAAGTGATATGGATGCGTATTCCAAAAGTAAGCTCGCTATTATTATGTGGTCGAGACATCTGGCGCGCGAGCTTAACGGAAACCCGTCTTTTATTGCGGTAAACCCGGGTTCATTGCTGGGCACAAAAATGGTCAAAGAAGCATTCGGCATGGATGGAAAAAGCGTCACCATAGGCGCTGATATTTTACAAAAAGCAGCTACAGATAAAGCATTTGCCAATGCAAACGGATGCTACTTTGACAATGACAGCGGCTCATTCTCCGACCCGCATCCGCACGCACTGAATGATGCAGCCTGTACAGAGCTGACTGCCACCGTCGATGCATTGCTGGAACGGATTTTATAGAACGCGATTTCGCCTATTAGAGTCAACGTCGTTTTCCCGGTCTTAAAAGGAGCGCTTGCCGGCCACTTTCAGATTCCAGTGGCACCTCTAATCTTATTGACTCATGAGTAATCATCCGCCCATGTCATCAACCGGTTCAAAACAAGGCGCCATTGATCGAATATCAAAGTATTTTGAGCTGGAATTTATACGCGAGCTCGGGGATCGCGTGCGATACCGCACCGAAAGCCAGCACGCCGGCAGTCTGGGGGAGCTACATCGTTACCTTGATGAGAATATCATTCCGGCTTTCAACGCCTGCGGATTCCACTGCACAAAATTCGAAAATCCGGCGGCTGGTGGCGGGCCGATCCTGCTTGCAGGAAGAATAGAGAATCCATCACTGCCGACTGTGCTCGGTTATGGTCACGGCGATGTCATTTTCGGACAAGACGAGCAATGGACTAAAGGTGCCGGACCGTGGGAAGTTCAACGCGACGGAGACCGCTTGTACGGGCGCGGTACGGCCGATAACAAAGCGCAGCACACGATCAATATCGCAGCATTACGCGCCGTCATTCAAGAGCGCGGCTCACTGGGTTTTAACGCAAAATTTCTGCTGGAGATGGGAGAAGAGGCAGGTTCCAGAGGTTTAAGGGAACTGCTTGAAAAACACCCGGATCATTTCACAGCCGATGTATTTATTGGTTCGGACGGGCCACGCATGTCACCACATCGTCCGACGGTAACTCTGGGATCACGCGGTTCACTCAACTTTGACCTGCGTGTGGAACTTCGCGAAGGCGGACATCATTCAGGAAACTGGGGTGGCTTGATTGCCGATCCTGCCATTATTCTCAGTCATGCGATCGCTTCCCTGACCAGTGTTTCGGGGCAAATTAAACTTGCGGACTGGCTGCCACCACCAACACCGGACTCGGTAAAAACCGTACTACAGAACCTTGAGATAGAAGCAGGGCCCGGGGCTCCGCAAATTGATCCGGGCTGGGGCGAACCGGGTTTGTCCCCCGCCGCTAAAGTCTACAGCTGGAATAGTTTTGCGGTGCTGGCGATGCAATCCGGCAACCCGGACAACCCTGTAAACGCTATCGCCCCCCGGGCCGACGCCCATTGTCAGTTACGTTATTTCGCCGGCACAGACACCAGCAAAATCCTGACATCTTTAAGGGAACACCTTGACGCCCATGGCTTTGGAGCAGTTGACATCGTAACACCGGAGACCAACGGTTCTGCTTTTCCAGCGTCTCGTACTGAACCGGACCACCCATGGGTCCAATACATCGCCTCGTCTATTCTGGACACCCTTGGCAGTCCACCTGCGGTGATCCCGAGCATGGGCGGTTCGATATGCAATGAATTATTTACGGACGTACTGGGCTTACCCGCTATCTGGATACCGCACTCGTATCCGGCGTGCTCTCAGCATGCACCTGACGAACATATTTTACTGTCGTTAAGTGAATCCGCGTTGTCGTTAATGACTGGCCTGTATTGGGACATTGGCAGCGACTCAGTAGATATCCCGCACAAGTGTCTATGACTCCGACACCCGCAGACTCAGTCAAAGCGCACAAGATATTGTGCGGACCACTTCTTTCCGGTTATCCAGTAGCCTTGTCGTTCGGCATCATAGGCAATGCCATTCAATACTCGATTAGCATCGCCGTTGGCATGACGCATAAGCAGCTCGGTAAAGTCGTAGAATGCCACCACTTCACCGTTGTCCGGTTTTATTTTCAAAATGAATGGGGTTTGCCAGACGTTAGCCCAGACATAGCCCTGCGCATATTCGAGTTCGTTTAGTTGACTGACGCTTCGTTGATTAATGTGCACCCGAACGGTTCTTTCTACATTAAATGTATCCGGATTACGAAAATAGAGCGTGTCAGTGCCATTACTCATGATCAGTCGAGTAGTGTTACTTGTCAGTCCCCAGCCTTCTCCCTTATAGCTATGTTCACGCTTTTTTGTCAGTGTTTGTGGATCAAAAACCAGTAGCGTGTTTTCCTGCCAGGTCAGTAAAAACAGCTCATTGTCGAACACGGTCAGGCCTTCAGCAAAAAATCGCTCGGCGATCGGTACTTCAAGGAGCGTGTCATCTGTGCCGGGACGGTATTTTCTGAGTTTGGATTTACCGTATAACCCGCCACTCTCGAACATTGTACCGGCATGTATTTCCAGCCCCTGGGTAAAATAGTCAGTACTGTGGTCGGCCTGCTCAATAATTTCGAAAGCAGAACTGCTCTGTGCTGACACAGGTGCTGACTGCAGTATTGCAATGGCGATTAACCAGTGGATAGCTTGTCTAACGAATATCGCTGCTTTCAACGGTATTTCCTGAGTGACTGGATAGCGCCGGGCTGCTGTGTATCGGGCAAGGTCGCCGTAAACCGGATACCGTGATTATACAGCAAGACGCCGGGTGACAGACGTTTACCGCAAGCACTTCAAACTGGTGGTGCAACTTAGGCAGGGTTCGATAAGATCAAAACGGAGAGCGAGCCACACCTGACTATTTCGTCAACTGACATCTGATGTACCAAAACAGTTTCCGGGCTGAGACCGATAGTCGACAGCATGCTGTCCGCCGACGCACATAGCATGTAATACGGCCTGCTATTACCGGGCCTAAGCGTGTGCTGTCAAAGCACGATAGCCTGTCATTGCGAATACAGTTTGAACTTTTTCAATGTTAAGAACGGCAGGCTCAACAGCGCTCAGCTTAGTTTCACCACACCTTCGGAACAACACGGCAGCAGTAGTCAACTCGCTATAATCGATTGACGAAGCGGATGGTATTAGCGGTCACTTCTCCACTTTCACCAGACACATTGCCGGTTACCAGAACAGTCAGGTTTTCCCGCACTACGCTGCGTTCCACCGGCCTTTCAAATTCGTCAAGCACCTCGGTTTCACTGTCTGTGCCAACGCGTACTCCATCCATCAACACCTGACCACCTTCTACATCAGTGATGGTACCAAGCACTTCTATGTAATCGTTTTTATTGATCGGAGGAGCACTGACCGGTTTGACACTCAGTATAAATATTTCCGCCTCTTCACCCGAGTGGGCGTATCCGAGTTCTAACGCAGCCTGATTTGCCGTGCTTTCGTCAGGTTCTTCAGTGCCTGCGCTGTTTTCATCGTCTGTGCCATCACCACCGGAACTCACAGGGCTTTGAACAGTGGTATTTTCATCACTGTCAGTCTGCGCCTCGCTACCGTCACCACTGCCTTCAGTAAGTTCAATCGAGTTCGTGTCGCTTTCTTCGATGAAGACAACCGATTCGTCGCCGTCACTACTGTCGGCAACCTGTTGTTCGGTAGCAGAAACGCGAACAACCATCCCCGGTACCAGATACTTTTCGGCAAACTGTTTTTCGCTCAAACCGACACTCTGCGCCGCGGCCTGATAGCTGACTTCCGAGCCACCAACAAGGATCGATACACCATCGGCGGCTAACTCCACAATCCCCACCGCATGTATAGCGTCGCCGGAGACAGAGGCACGGATGAATCGGGCGACTATTTCGCTGTTCGCGTTTCGGTCACCACTGACTTCTACCGCTTTGCCAGCGACCAATTCCACTGATGTCAATTCGTCAAGTACGGTGTCGCCGGTTACTCTTACCACCTGTCCGTAAATTTCGAAAACACCTGCCTCGAGATCAATACTGCTGATCGGACCTGATACATTGGGCTGATAGTGAATTTCTGATGCCATTTTGTCTGACACAGACACCTTGGCTGCAACCTTCATCCCGGTTTTAATGGCCGCAAGACTGGCTTGCTCACCATCAATAAAAATCGTGGCGGTATCGGTGTCAAATCGTTTGTTGTTGATAATAATGCTGCCGAAACCGTCGACGACCCCTACCACAATACCATCGTACGTAATCTGCTTGCCGGTACCATTAATACCGCCAACCGTGCCGTTATCGCCACTGCAACCGGTTAACACCGCTGCGGTCATCAATGAGAGTAAATTACGTATGCTCATATAGAAAGATGCGCTGTCACAAGCCGTATACCAGCCATGGTTGAGCGAATATGGAGACCGTCAGGTCAGTTAAGTGAGAACTACGACGCGTTATACAATCAAATTTCGTCGTGTTCGCCTGAAATTTAGCGGCAGCCGCAGTCTTTTCTTCTC
The DNA here is from genome assembly GCA_020631335.1 of Chromatiales bacterium. Lineage (GTDB taxonomy): Bacteria > Pseudomonadota > Gammaproteobacteria > Granulosicoccales > Granulosicoccaceae. Next base: position 3,996 of record JAHDHK010000163.1, on the reverse strand, counting down.
CTGCGACAGTTGCAAAACCAAGGGTGGTTACCGTTATTACCGCACTTGAGGTTTTCTCGTTTCGACATTCTTTCCTATACCTATTTTGGTAAAAACGCTAATAGTTGACTCAACAATTAAAAACACGCGCCAGATTTGTCGCTGGCGGAATACAGTGTCTCAGTGTCAGTCAGATACGACGGCAGCCGGTAGCACAGACTATTTTCAGTAAAAAGAAAAAAAAGCCAGATCTCCACCAGAGTAAGTATAAGCGTTAAAGACAAGGTTCTGGTGTATCCTGAGTCGTTCCTCTCCGTTTGTTCAACGGTATTGCCAAGTCCCGCAACGACTTACCACCATGCAGACTACAGGTCACCATAAAAGCGTTCTGCTCGGGTGCAGCGCCATGCTGTGCTCGACCATCATGTTTTCGATGATGCATGTATGCGTGCGATTTTTGAGTGCTGAATTGCATCCGTTTGAAATTGCGTTTTTCCGTAACTTTCTCGCGGTGATATTCCTCCTCCCGCTCATAATGAGAAACGGTGCTGAACTGCTTAAAACTCAGCACATAAAATGGCATTTACTTCGCGCCGGTTTAAACGTAGTGGCAATGCTGATGTTCTTCTATGCTCTGTCGATCACACCGCTCGCGATTGTGCAGGCCTTAAGCTTCACCGCACCACTATTTGCGACCATGATGGCGGCGGTATTACTGCGAGAGAAGGTTCGTCTTCGACGCTGGATGGCAATAGCGATCGGGTTCACCGGTGTAATGATCATTCTTCAGCCCACTGCGCGCCCGGTTGAAACAGGTGAGCTGCTGGTACTGGCCTCGGCGTCGATATGGGCACTCACGATGATCGTGATAAAGCGGCTGTCAAACACAGATTCACCGCTGACTATTACCGCCTATGTCAGCATGTTTTTAACCGTACTGTCTCTGATTCCGGCGTTGTTTTTCTGGCAATGGCCACAGGGTGCACAATGGGGCTGGTTATTATTTGCGGCACTCACCGGAACACTCGGGCAACTGCTATTGGCAAAAGCGTTCGCCTATGCCGAAACTTCCGTGGTACTTCCGTTTGATTTTGGAAAAATTGTATGGAGTGCGAGTATGGGCTATCTGTTTTTCGGTGAATATATCAGTGCATACACGATCGCGGGGGCAATCATTATTTTCGGCGGTGCCTGCTATGTGGCGATTCGTGAGCGGCAACTTGAAAAGGCTGCAAACGCCGGAGTCTGATGTGAGCGCCCTCCCTTCAAACGCCGGCCCGGAAAATCGACCACTCATAATGCGCGTATGGTATTTTATGTTAAATATAAATTTACGCTAAATAGCGTCTGTTTATCGTTTCAAACAAAATCTGCACTTTTTCCTGCCGGCGCTGGCATTCCCCCTCCGGCTAATTTAGTTCTCGCAGGAAATCAACATATAGCGCGGTAGCACCGGCCACGGCCACCGGCATGATAAACAGGTTAACCAGTGGAATCATGCTGATCAGAGCCACCGCCGAACCAAACCCGTAAGCCACCCGCCTGCGTGCCCGCAGAATAGCGCGAACTTCCTTAAACATGGCGCCATGGTTACCCAGCGGGTAATCCATGTATTCCAATGCAAATATCCAAGCTCCGAAAAGAAACAGAAGGAACGGTGCGATCAGGTTGACCAGTGGAACAAACTGCAGGATCAGCAACGGCACAATACACACCACCAAATACAACAGTTTGCGTACTTCCGAGCCCATCTGTCGTGGCAGGCTTTTTAACAGCGAACGCCACGGTGGTGGAGCAATCGAATTTCCGGCACCGGTCAAGTGAGCCTCGACCCTTTCCGCCAGTAATCCGTTAAACGGTGCGCCAATCAGATTGGCAACCAGGGTATAAATAAATGCCAGCAGAAAAATCAAAATCAGCGAAACCAGCCATTGCAGCACAGTTTGCAATGCCTGAACGATCCACCAGTCTCCCCATCGCGAAAATACACCGAACGAATCAATCCATCCCGCAGCCCAGGTATTAACCCACCAGCCCACGGCTCCGAACACAACAAGATTGATCAGTAACGGCATCAATACGAAGCGGCGCAGACCCGGTTGACGAATCAGACGCCAGCCTGTGGCGACGTAAGATGCAGATTTAAGAAAACCGGGAGTAGAGGATGCCATAGGTTCAGGGATGGGCTGGATATCCGCCTATGATACCGCAGTATCACATCGACCTGACGGAACCCTTTCCGCCCGATTCAATTCACGCGGATACTATGACTTTGATTGAATCAAACACCCCGTTAAATCTATTGCTTACCGACGTTAAAACCTGACTACTGTCAAATTAAACAGTACAAATATAAATAAGAAAAAACAGGGTTATTTCGCTTTTGCTCTTTTAAAGACATAAACAATACCCACCCTTTCACCGCATCACCGGCAACCACGCCGCAAGATAAAACTGCGTATTAGACGGAATTTATTCCTATTCTTCAGTACCGCTAGTCAACATAAGTGAACTGCTAAGTACCCTGCTACGTCGCAACTCGGTAATAAACACGAAAACCGGTAATTTTACCGGTATAAATCAGTATTAGTTGCCAACATTCATTACCTTGTTTGGGGCTATAATTCAGTCACCGGGTTGATGGGAGCAAAGGGTTTGCGAAACACCCGGTTTGCAGGGACGCAAAGCATGGAAGCTTCAGGGAAGAGAAGTTGTGCGGTACGAAGTCGGATGTGACGTTGTGCTGGAAGGCCGGTTGGAAACCGGCCTTTCTTTTTATAAAAAGCGGTAACTCACACCACCACTTGTTGAAGACTATCTACTGGTTGCGCAATAAGCAGCTACGTACACTTAACAGGCTGTCAGTTGTGGGGACTTCATTTAAATCAAGTAATGCTGCCGGTACTCATACCGGATCAGTGCAACAGGATGGTTGCCAGTACTTCATTACCGCAACCCTGGTATTCCAGCGACGAGAAACTGGTCGCGCGTGCAATCATGATACCCCGACCATGAGAGTCGAGCAGTCGCTCGGGCGAAAATTCGTTAAACGCACTGAAATCAAAGCCCTCCCCTTCATCAATGACTAGAAAAGTTAATTTCCCGGGTGTTCGCTCCATTTTGACCTGAACCCGTTTGTCTTTGTACGCAGGTTCCTGCAAGCGTTCTTCAATTTTCCGATCCCAGGACAGATCCTCCAGTGCCGCGGATTTTTCGGCGTAACCGAACCCCAGATTGCCGTGCTCGACTGCATTAATCATAAGCTCCGACAACCCGATAGAGGCATTGTCGGTGTCCGGACACAGTTGTCCAAGTAATTTGGACAGGCTAATGGCCTCTGTAATCGACTTGAAATGGAACTCACCAGAACTCAGTAGTTTTACGGTGTTAATGATTGACTGAGTGTGATCTGCCGTTCTGAACAACTGTTGGCGCATACTGGTCGCGTTAGTCGCAATCGCCAGCGCCTGATCTCTGTCAAACGGCTTGGGCAGATAGTAATAGGCACCGGCTTTCAGTCCTTCAAGGGTCGAATCGGGATCGGCTTTCGCGGTTTGAAAGATCACTGGAATATCCGACAGTTGCTTGTCCTTTTTCAATGCTTTTAATACATCCAGTCCATCCATGCCCGGCATCATTCGATCGAGAAAAATAGCGTCTATGTCACCGCCATGTACAGACAGCAACTCCATGGCCTGCTCCCCGGAGAAAGCAGAATGCGTATGGAAGTCAGAGGCCTGAAGATATTCCGACAGTAGCTCTACATTGTCTGCTTCATCGTCGACGATCAGTATGTTATTTGGCATATGTATTTTTCTGACAATAAATTAGGTAACAATATCCGCCGCTATGCAGCAATCGCCTTAACAATAGACAGAGGCAATGTAAATCTGAAACAAGCACCACCATAGTTTCTGTTGGTGGCTTCAAGGCTGCCATGATGGTTGGAAATAATCGCACGGGAAATTGCAAGTCCAAGACCGGTTCCCCCTGCCAGCTTATCGGTACGGCTTGACT
>JAHDHK010000162.1 GCA_020631335.1 Chromatiales bacterium | reverse complement strand
ACCGGGCAGCTTTCGCAATTTCTGCGAACTGTTAGGCAAACGCAGCGTTACCGAATTTAACTATCGTTACGCAGACGCTGACAACGCGGTTGTCTTTGTCGGTGTCCAGTTGTCCAACGGCAGTAAAGAGCGTGCACAGATTATTGATACGCTTAAACACGGTGGCTACGACGTCGACGACCTGACAGACAATGAAGTAGCCAAGCTCCACGTAAGGCATATGGTCGGCGGGCGCGCGGTCGATATCGACAATGAGTGGCTTTATCGTTTTCAGTTTCCCGACCGGCCGGGTGCGCTTGCCAAGTTCTTAAACAGCATGGGCCCCGACTGGAACATCAGCCTTTTTCACTATCGCAACCACGGTGCCGCCTACGGCCGTGTGCTGGTTGGACTGCAGGTGCCCGGTGCGGACGAAGGCGAATTTAATCGCTTTGTCGAAAACCTGGGTTACAGCTACTGGCGCGAAGACGACAATCCGGCTTATACAAAGTTTTTGTCATAGCGAGCCTGTTGCAGGTGAGATGACCTGCTTGATACAGCTTGCGTATTCGCGCAGCTATTGAGTTTTCAGTCATTTAACGCACTCGATATCATTTGTTTAGAGAGATATCGTTTTTTATTAACCCCCTTTTTGCGTCTGTTGCGTTAAACAGATAATTGCATTCTGGGAGTCTGCCGGTGGCTGACCCGCGTCACTATCAAATTGGTGTGCTGTGTCTGTTTGTGGTTTTTGGCAGATTCTGGCTGGGTTTTGATTTTTCTCTGTCTGTTGCTGTTGCCATTATTTGCACAGCGCTTGTGACACAACAGTTACTGTTCGGGGCGCAACTCAAAAGTGCACTGATCAGCTCGTTATCGCTTGTTTTGCTGCTGCGCACTGACAGTATTTTGCTGGCAGGTCTGGCTGCGGCGATCGCTATTGTCAGCAAGCGCTACCTGCGCATGGGTAAACATCATATTTTTAACCCCTCAGCATTTGCGCTGGTCGTGATCACTTTTGCGTTTCCGGGTGCCTGGCTGGCACCGGGTCAGTGGGGGCCGATGGGTTTGTCCGTACTGATGCTGGCCGGTGCCGGTTTGCTGGTGGTCAGCAGAGCACAGCGTGTGGATGTGGCACTGGCATTTTTTGTTACCTATGCACTGATTGTCCTCGGGCGCGGGATCTGGCTGGGCGATCCACTGGCCATTGCGATGCATCAGCTGCAAAACGGTGCATTGATCGTATTTGCTTTTTTTATGATCACTGATCCGAAAACCACTGCTGCCACTCCTGAGTTGCGCGTGTTACAGGGGGTAGCTGTCGCGTTACTTGCCGTGATTATACAGTTTGGTTTCTATCAGCACTCAGCGCCGCTTTTTTCACTTGTATTACTTGCCCCCTTGTTTGCTTTACCCATGTTTCATAAGGAATCTACTGATGAAAAAAATAACCTACGCAGTGTTAGCACTGACTCTGTTGCTGTCTTCGGGCAGCGCGCTGGCTTTTTGCGGGTTCTACGTCGCCAAGGCTGATACGAAGCTTTATAACCAGGCGTCCAAGGTGGTGATGGTGCGCGATGAAGATCGCACGGTAATCACCATGAGCAATGATTTTCAGGGCGATGTTAAAGACTTTGCGATGGTAATACCGGTGCCAACGATACTTGAACGTGAGCAAATCAATGTCGCACAGCAGTCACTGATTGATCATCTCGATGCCTACACTGCGCCGAGACTGGTCGAATACTTCGATGAAGACCCGTGCATGGTGCGCCGCATGTTAAAGATGGAAATGGCAGATTCAATGATCGCACCGACAGCGGCGATGAATGAGGCGCAGGAACTCGGTGTCACCATAGAGGCCAGCTATAACGTAGGTGAATACGATATTCTGATACTTGCTGCAGAACAAAGCGACGGTCTGGTGCAATGGCTGACAGATAACGGCTACCAACTCCCGCAGGGTGCACAGGCGGTGGTTGGCAGTTATCTTAAGCAGGGGATGAAATTCTTTGTCGCTAAAGTCAATATCGAACAACAGCAATCCCTGGGCTACACGAGTCTGCGACCGCTGCAGGTAGCCTTTGAGAGCCCTAAGTTTATGTTACCGATTCGGCTGGGAACGTTGAATGCCAACGGTAAGCAGGACTTATTTGTGTTTGCTTTAACGCGAACCGGCCGGGTCGAGACATCAAACTATCGAACGGTCAGGTTACCTACTGATATCGATTTGCCGGTGTTTATTAAAGATCGCTTCAATGACTTTTATAAAGACATGTTTCATCAGCAGGTAGAAAAGCATGATGGCAAAGCGGTATTTCTGGAGTATGCATGGGACATGGCCTGGTGTGACCCGTGTGCAGCAGACCCGCTGTCAGTCGCGCAACTGAGAGACCTGGGCGTCTACTGGGTAAACTCTGATCAGTCGCTTCGTTCACCGGCCGTGGATGTATTTGCCACCCGGCTTCATGTCAGGTACGACGCTGAAACTTTTCCGGATGATCTTAAATTTATTGAAACGGGAGACCGAACCAATTTTCAGGGGCGCTACGTCATGCGCCATCCGTGGGGTGGTTCTGCAAACTGTGCTGCAGCAGAAAAATACTACTCATCGGTTGAGAAACGTCAGCATGAAAACGCAGCGCGTCTGATCAAACTAACGGGCTGGGATAAAGCCACGGTTGAATCAATGATGGGCGCGTCATTGTCAGTGCCGCCTTCCGATGAAAAGTGGTGGCGCAAGCTCTGGCGGGAGTAAAAACTATTGCTCATAAAGCAACCCCGGGTCAGCCGGCAGACGTATGTTGTATCTGCCGACCCGACCCGGGGTCACGTGGCTAAATCAACTCAGTTTATGTCTCTCACCCGAGGGTGAGCGGTTCAGGGTTCAAGTGAGGCATTCAGGGTAAATGTGCCACCATCGCCTAAAGAAAGTACAGAGAATCCATACTCACCGGCGCTGACTTCGATTTCCATCTCAATGACGCCGTTGCGAGACACTTCTCCGGTGAGGGTATACCATTCATCGTGTTGCTCGTCATATTCATCGATAAACACAATAACCGGGTCAGTGGAATCGGTCGTCAGTTCGACAGTCAGTACACCATCATCGACCTGCAGGCTGCTGCCATCTTCGGGTAAATATATTTCCTCAAACCAGCCACTGACATCACTGTCAAAGCTCCAGTAGTTATCGCTATTGAATGTGTTGTCGGTGTCATTGCCGGAGTCTTCATTATTGTTGCCGGTATTGTTGTCATTGCCATTATCGGTGGTGTCGTCATTGCTGTCTTCCTCATCGGTGTTATTCCCCCCGTTGTTGTTTCCACCATCGGAGTTATCGCTGTTATAGGCTTTGACAGTCGCGTAGCCGCTTATCCAGTCATAGTAGCTCGATACCCGTGCATAGACGCCGGGTACATTCGCCAGACCGCACTCTTCGCCGAAGCTGACGACCCCTGCCTGTACATAGTCATCATTTCTTTTGACAAACAGCGGGCCGCCGCTGTCACCGTAGCAGGAGTCTTTGTCGCCGGAGGGTGTGCCGGCACAGACCATGGAGTCGCGATCAATCTCGTTATTGTATGCGCGGTTGCACGTGTCGTGATCAACAATCGGCAATGTTGTTTCGCGTAACAGGTCCGTGGCCGGTCCGGTTTCAGACACCTGGCCCCAGCCGGTTACGGTGGCGAGTTCACCATCGTTAGGTGCAGGGTTGTTGCGCGATGGCAGCGTAATTACCTGCGCATTGCTTGAGCTTTCCAGTTCAACCAGCGCAAGATCGGGGTACCCGAGGGAACGATAATCAGGGTGTATGATTATCCTTGATGCCCCGATTCGCTCTCCGTTGTTATCGCGCAGGTCGCGTTGTCCGATCAGTACATCTGTACTGCGCGCGGTTTCTTCCTCCACGCAGTGAGCGGCGGTCAGTACCCAGTTGTCGGCAATCAGTGAGCCACCGCAAAACTGACCGCTCGACGTATCGGCATCCGATGCGCTGACCAGGGCAACCATCCACGGATAGCGGGAGTGATTGACCACACTGCCTCCCACAATAAGTGGGATCCTGTCCGGTCGTAAGGCGGTATTGTCGCTGCCTTGCTGGGGTGGCTGTAATTGGCTGCCGGTCACGGCGTTGTTATCGCCGGTGCCACCACCACAGGCAACCAGTGAAAGGGCGATGGCGCTGGTAGCCAGCAGGCGGGTGTGTGTTAAATGAAAGTTCATGTCGTTGTTTTCCGTTTGCTTGAAGTGCAGTGGAAATTTACGGCGGATTGATCAATGCTTCCGTTGGCCGCTCGTGTAGCGTTGGTATCCACCGGACACAATCGCCGGCGCTTTGTATCCGTTGGATACAATTGCCATACATAACGCCACTGTCTATCGTTTAGAATCGGTCGCCTGTTACCTTATCGCTAAAGAAACATTGATGGATAAAGATGTCTGAACCCCGCATTTTGCTGGTTGACGATGATGAGTCGCTGAACCGCCTGGTCTGCCAGTATCTGGAGGGGCAGGGCTTTGAAGTCACCGTGGTCACCGACGGTGTGACTGCCGTTGAGACAATAGAGCGTGAATCACCGGATGTGGTGATCCTCGATCTGATGCTTCCGGGGCAGGACGGTCTGAGTGTCTGTCGAGAGGTGAGGCCACGGTTTGATGGTGCGATTCTGATGCTCACCGCACTCGATGATGATATCGACGAGGTGGCCGGTCTTGAGACAGGCGCTGACGACTACCTGGCAAAGCCGGTGCGTCCGCGTGTATTGCTGGCAAGGATCCGCGCACTTTTGCGACGCCGGGAAACAGACAGCAACAGCAGCAGTGTTGTGGATGAAATATCTACCGCCTGTTTGTGTATTAATCAAAGCACCCGCAGTGTGCACGTCAATGATCAATCAGTCGAAGTCACTGATGCGGAGTTTGCGTTGTTGTGGTTGTTGGCACAGCACAAAGGTCGGGTATTAAGTCGTGATGACATAAATAAAAACCTTCGCGGTCTGGAGCATGATGGATATGACCGTTCTATTGATCTGCGTATATCGCGATTAAGAAAGAAAATAGGCGATGATTCACGCGAGCCCAAAGTGATTAAAAGCGTTCGTGGAAAAGGATATCTGCTAACCCCATGAATCGACTTTTTATCACCACGCTGTGCGGGTTTCTACTTGCGCTGACTGCCTCATCGGCGACTTCATACTGGCTGGCTCTGAATCCGCCGTTTCAGGTGGACTCCGTGATACTGGATCAGCAGCTTGAGGCCATGGGGGAAACACTTTTTACGGCACTGGAACACCAGCCGGAATACGAATGGGAAGAGGTGCTCGACAATATTGCGGGTATCGATGGCTACTATATCGACTGGTTCGATGCAATTTACCATGAAGGCCCGGTAGAAGATCTTGCCACGATGGATGCCGGTAGACAGGTATTGAGTTATCTGGCAGATGGCACACCCTTACTTGAAATTCTTTTTAATCGCGAGCAAATCGTACTGGAACTGATGCCGCTTCAGGGCTATGAGAAACGCTACTGGCTGAACGCGACGACCACCGTGTTGAGCGTGCTGGTTATCGGATTACTGGCTGCAGCATTAACGCTGGTACCGATTGCCCGGCGTATCGGCAGGCTGCAACTGCTGGCACGGAAATACAGCGATGGAAACTTTGCAGAGCGAAACGTAGATACCAGCACCGATTCAATCGGCAAGCTCGGCTGTTCGATGGAAGCCATGGCAGATCAGGTACAGGGCCTGCTGTCACATAATGAACAACTGGTGGCTGATCAGCAGGAGCTGATGCGCGCAGTTGCACATGAGTTCCGTGCGCCGATGGCGCGGATGCGCTTTGCGCTGGAGATGCATGAAGATACTGCGCTGGTGGTGGGAAATCACCATGAAATTTCTACCGCACTTGATGAGCTTGACGGACTGGTGACCGAGGTGCTGCGTTATGCACGTCTGCAGCACAGTGCGCCTGACCTGACTACCACAGAGGTATTACTGCACAACATGGTAACGCAGGCCTGTAGTGCGGTGCAGGCGGTCAGGCCCGATATACCCGTAGAAATTGAGCTTCCTGCTGAAACGGTTGAAATATCGGTTGACCCGGTACAGTTTCAGCGTGCGTTACGCAACCTGGTCAGTAACGCATTAAAATATACGACTACTATGGTATCCGTGCGTTGCCAGTCGGGCCCTGATGGTCTGTTGTTACATGTGGATGACAATGGATCGGGCATTGCCGCTGAACACCGCCAAAGCATTCTTGCGCCGTTTGTGCGACTGGACAGCAGTCGTACACGGGCGCGTGGCGGATCCGGGCTCGGACTTGCTATCGCTAATGGTGTGATACTCAAACATGGCGGTGTTCTCAGTATCTCCGACAGTCCTGAAGGCGGTGCGAGGTTTACGGTATCACTGCCCGCGGGTGCTTGAAGTGCGGGTACTTCTGCTGGTTGTGAACAGGATGATTGCCAACAGCCTGATTGTCGGCACGCCACAGACGCTCAGCGGTATCTGAGCGTTTGTCCAATACCCAGTGATTCAGCCTTTTTAAGGATGGCATGGCCCAGGGCAATGTCAGTGGTGCTGAGTCCACGATGCCACAAAAGGTTGGTTTCCGCTGTGCTTTCGCGTCCGTTTTTTTCACCGCTGACAATCTGCCCGAGTTCCGCGTGTATCGATTGCTGTGTTACCTTGCCTTCGTCTACATGGCGCCGCAGCGAACCGAACGGTTTGCCGGGTGCGCATTGTCCCCAGTCATCGACGATGATTTTGTCCATGATATCGGTCAGAGAAAATTCCACCGCACTCATGGTGCCGTAGGGCACGATCAGTGATCCGGGTTTAACCCATTCGGTTTTCAGATGCGGGAAAGGCTCGGGCAGTCTTGAAGCCTCAACGATAATGTCAGCGTCTGTTACGCAGTCGCGCCAGTTGTCGGTCACAATGATCTCACGGTTAAGATCATTGCGCAGTTTTTCGGCAAATGCGTTGCGGCTCTCGGGTCTTTTTGAATGGACGCGTATTTCTGTCAGATCAAAAAGATGATTAAGCAGCCGAACGTTCCAGTAAGCCGTGCCACGTGCGCCGATATGGCCCAGCGTACGACTAGTATCGTTGGCGAGGTACTTTGCACCAATGGCGGTGACAGCGCCGGTTCGCATATCGGTGATAGCACTGGCATCAATAATCGCTAACGGCGCACCGGTGTCAGGGCTGAACAAAGTGAGCACAGCAAGTTCAGACGGCAGATCACGTTTATAGTTGTCAACAAAGTCACCGACGACTTTTACACCGGCGACCCCCAGTGGGTGAATGACTCCTCGCAGCACATTAAAGTGGCCTTTATCTGAAGACTCCGGCACCAGATGTACACGTGGTTCAATAACCGTTTGGCCTTGTCCCTGTGCATGAAGTGCTGATTCAACCGCATCGAGAATTTCATCATTGTTCAATGCCAGTGCTTCAATGTCTGGGCCGTTAATATAGATCAGATCAAGTCTTTTCAAAACGTTGCTTTTCCCTGTTCAATAAGTGCATAAATCGCTTCTATATCAGGCCCCAGTGCTCTGTCTGCATCAACAAGCGGCACAGCGTCTCTTAGCAGAGCGTATGTTGACTGAAGCGATGGTGATAACGTCTGATGTATATCACGAAGATCTATTGCCTGAATTGCCACCAGCATTTCGATGGCGGATAATCTGTCAAGTTTGTCGGCAATGGTAAAGGCGGTAGTTGCGGGTATAGCCGCATGGGTGACGATATCTTCCAGCCCGTCCGCCGACATACCCGGGTACACAGGTGGTGGTGTGGCCAGATGAGCGATCTGTGCAAAAAGTGCTTCGGCAGTTTTCATGGCAGGAGCCAGGCCCGCACCGTTGGCACCAGCGGTGGTCAGACCGTTAGCAAGCCCCGAAAATCTTTTGAAAAGCAGTTTTGAAATACGTGAAACCTGCAATGCCGCCAAATGGACGAAAGACTGCAGTGTACTGCTCAGGGTAATGCCCAGGTATACAGGCAGATAACCGCCGTGTGACAGTATCGCTTCATCTGCAGCAATTACCGCCGGATTATCAGAAGCGCCGTTGATCTCATCGGTCACAGCCTGTTGCAGCTGGTTTAACATCGCCGCTGTACTACCGTGCACCTGTGCTACGTTACGTATGCTCAGTGGGTCCTGCAGCCGTCGTGCAGCACCTGCTCTCAGCAATGATGAACCTTCAAGTAGTTTTAGCAATTCACCGGCACTTTGCAGTTGTCCCTGTTGCGGGCGTAGTGTCAAAACACGTTTATCCAGCGGTGAGACATTGGCTCTGAAACCTTCCATTGATAACGCTGCCGCGACCTGTGCAGCCTGATAGCACCGGGTGAGTCTGTTCCAGGCAATGGCGCTGATGCCTGCGGTGAAACAGGAGTGCGAAACCAGCGCCAGTCCTTCACGAAGCTGTGGCCTGTAGGCCGGGACGCCAGCTGCTTTCATCGCCTGAGCTGCGCTTTGCGCTGTACCATCCGGCATTAGCACGGTACCTTCACCAATCATTGCACTGCCAAATGCCCCTCCCCAGCACAGGTCTGCAACACCGATCGTACCGCTTTCGGGAATAAGCGGTGTGATCTGCCTGTTAAGGCATAAGGCAATATGTTCTGCCAGTTGTGTTCTGCTGCCAGCCACACCGCTAAGCAATGTGTTCAGTCTCACCGCCATGCCGGCTCTGACCCAGGTTGCCGGCAGCGGATCACCAACAGCATTGTGACGTGCGCGTATGGTATTGATCGAAAAATCGTCAATGTCAGCGTTCGGTAAGGGCTCGACAACTTTCGGACCCAGTCCGGTGGTCACTCCGTACACCGGCTGATTCTCGTGTGCTGCTTTTTCCAGAATTCTGCGGGTGATTGTCATTGCCATGATGGCTTTGGCATCAACCTCCACCAGTGCGCCGTCGGCAATTGTCTGTACCTGTAATGCAGTGAGTGCCGCAGCACCTAGAGTCACAGGTTCGTGGCTGTTCATGGCTGTTGTTGCCGGATCATGTTTTGTCGCCGAATTCGCCCGTGGCAAAAGTGATATCTGCCAGCATTGTGCGAAATGGTACCAGCAGCAACACGGTCATACGACCTTGCTGAGCACTTTACGAGGAGCCGGCGGAAATCTATAGCGTCAGGCGATGTTTCAACGGTATGTGTTAATAGCACGACTGGCTTAAGGCTCAGGCAATATCGTCGGGTCCGGTTGTTCAAAGAATCACCGGCAGTTGGCACATCCGCGGTGGCTGGGTAACAGCAAACTGCCTGAAACGAGGTGACTGCAGTACACTAGCGTTCTGTTGTGCCGATACATGGTAGTTCGCGCGGCATCGTCGCTACGTTGTTGTTTGTTTCCCGGATGGTGCAAGTTTATGAAATATTTGTTATTTCTGCCTTTTTTTGCGGTTGCATTGTTGTCTGCGTGCGATGGGGGCGGCTTTCGCTGTGAAGCTGCCGACTGCGAAGAGGCCGGTGAATCCGGCAACGGGTCGGATAATCAGGGTGAGTCTGACAATGCCGGCAATAACGAAGGGTCGGGCAATGGTGATGGCTCTGACACCAGCGGCGAAAATACCAACGGCAATGGTGATAACTCCCAGACCAATAATAACGACAATCAAACGCCGGATAACGGTGGTAATTCGAACACCGGAGATAGCAACGAAAACAGTAACGGCAACGAAGAAAGTCCGGCAGGGCCGCCTGTGGCTTCCGGCTTGTCGTTAAGGCATCGTCATGGTCAGACCTTTGTAACATGGGACGAGCCCGATGCCGATCTGCGCTACCACGTGTATCGCTCCAGTGTGCCGATTACCACCGAAAACCTGAGTGACGCAACGTTGCTGACCTGGCGCTGGGGCGCGCTTGATTCAGATACCAGTCGACATAAATATGCGGTAACCGATATTCCCGAATATTTTGTCATTGAAGATCTGGGTGCACCGCTGGCCGACAGTACCGGTCTGTTTGTTCATACGGCTGATGAAAACCGGACCGCTTACTATGCGGTGACAACCATCGCAGACAATGTCGAAAACCGCACGGTTATCGAGGCGCAGAACGCCGCATCAGTTGAAGAATCTGTCAGCACGCCGCAACCGGTGCTGGTGACGTCCGTCAATGGTGGTAAAGGGCGGTTGTACACACATTACATGGACTATCAGCAGTGGAATCCGACGCTTAACGGCTATGCGTTCAGTTATTTTCTGGCATTGCCATTCAACTACAATCCGGCGCAGTCCTATCCGCTGCAGGTAGAGTTGCACGCCTATGGTTACTATCCCAATCTGCTGGAGGAAGTGCGATATCAGTGGCAGGTGGTGCAACTAATTCCACTGGACCCGGGTGATGATCTGAACACTTATCACACCTGGTGGTACGGGCACGCGCGCGATCATAATTATCTTACCGATGGCAACACGCCGTTCGACGGAGCAATTGAAAACTTCACAGAGCAGCGCGTTATGAAGGCGATACAGGAAACAATCGATAACGCCGGCATTAACATAAACACCGATCTGATCCATGCCTATGGCAATTCTATGGGGGCGTCCGGTTCGGTCAGTCTCGGCTTGCGCTACCCGGACATTTTATCCGGAATCTATGCCAGCCAGCCTATGATGAACTACAGAGACAGCACGCGTTTCCGATTCAACTTTGAGCGACTGTTCGGCACTACTGATCAGAATCTTCCGGTGGTGAATCGCGGTCTTTACTCGGAAAATATTCAATCATACGGGGAGGGCGGCAGTCAGCCGACGCGTGTGTGGGACTGGATGAATCACCACGAACAGGTTCAGCGTCGCAGCGCCGACACCTTCGCCTATCTGATGCTCGACTTTGGCAAAGCGGATGAGGTCATCGACTGGTTTACGCAGGGAGCCCCTACATTTTCCGCCTTCAGTAACGCCCGTGTCGCCTTTACCGCCACAGCGCGTGAGGGCGTCGGACACGAGTGGCGTGCATTTGATTCGGTGAATCAAAACCTATTTGCACTGGAAACCGGAAACTGGAACTACCCGACGTTGACCAGTTATCCGGCATTGAATTTTGCGAGTGATTCAGGGCGCATAAATCCACCTTCCAGCGGTGACGACGAATATCAAACGACTCTGGAATGGTCGACTTCGCACTACGGCTTCGGTCCGCCGATTGTGGAACAAGCCAACCGCTACGAAATCACGCTGCGTTCCCTTACCTCGGTGCAACAGGTCGATGTCACACCACGTAATACGCAATTGTTCAGGCCGGCAGCCGGCAGCCTTTGTAACTGGTCCGCACAGGATCTCAATAGCAACACGATGCAGTCGGGTGCGGTTACCGCAGATCAAGATGCGCTGGTCACCGTGCCTCAGGTATCGGTGGCTGAATCCTCCGGTACCAGGCTAACGCTTAGCTGTGACTGAAACGCACCACTGACCGATTTTCACTGGTATCAGCAGTCCCGTCGAAATAGTAGTTGTGCCGCCGTCGTGGTAACTCAACGTTGCGGGTGTGATGACCCCTGTTAACGATCAGCGACTAACGTTTTTCTTCTCAGTGTCATCGGCCGGTGGCGGCGCTTGTTCAGAGTCTTGCATCTCCGGTTGGTCTTCATCTTCCTCTACCAGAGACTCCAGTGACTCACTGTCGTGATCTTCGTCATCTGACACGTTGTTCAGTACCGGCAGTGGATCGAACGTCCTCCAGGCTGGCATTGATGACATCACACTGCCCAGCAGGACACCACCACGAATCAGCCATACCAGGTAACCGATTGATAAGCCGGATGAGATAGTCACCGCCCGGCTGCCGAATTCGAAATTTGTAGGCAGGCTGTTATTGACCATCTCGCGTTGCTCATCGAGACCTTCCGCAAGCTTGTTGTTGCGTGTTTCAGCGTAACTGAACTTCAGGTTGAATAAGTCGTTCAGCTTTACATCGTTGTTGGTTGGTGCATTATTAATGAGCGACAAATTGTCGACCACAACACTGACGCGGCTCTCTGACCACTGTCGATGCTGAATGACCTTGTCAATAAAAACACCGTCTGCCCGAAAGGTGGAATTGTTTGCCAGAGCGAGTTGCACCGGCTCGTCCAGTCCGCTGATTTTTGTGTTTTCTTCTTCATCGCCGGTATTGCTGTCTGACGAATTGAACGGATTGTCCTGTTGCAACGGTTCCGGATCCTGCGCCTGTGCTTCAGGTGTCGTTTCCTGTTCCACCGTTGTTTCCGGCTCGCTGGCCGGTTCGGGTTCGGGCTCAGGTGCGTTGGTAGGTGCTTCCTCTGTCGGCGTGGGTTCCACAACAGGAGTCACTACTGAGAGCAATGAGGATATCGCTGCCGAAAATGGCGGCTCGATCGTGATGTACACGGTTGCTTCACTCGCTACACCATCTTCATTAATGATCCGGTAGGTAAAACTGTCCTGCAGGAAAAAAGAGCCATTGTGGGTGTAGCTGAAATTGCCGTCATCCAGAAGCTCAAGCGTACCGTGATTCGGCCCGCGAGCGATCTCTAACTCATACTCGTCATTTACATTGTGCC
Organism: Chromatiales bacterium; assembly: GCA_020631335.1. Taxonomy (GTDB): domain Bacteria; phylum Pseudomonadota; class Gammaproteobacteria; order Granulosicoccales; family Granulosicoccaceae. Next base: position 436 of record JAHDHK010000162.1, on the reverse strand, counting down.
GGAGCGAGATTGTCGGTTGATCACCCGATGCGTACGACTGAGCATATTGTACTGTAATTTGTTTGTTTTCTATTGCCGGTGCCGGATCCTGTATTTCAGCAATTGTCAGTGTGACTGTGGTGCCCGTGTTGCCGGTGTTATCTGCATTGTTATCGGTGACAGAAATCGAAAATGCATCGCTTGAGGTTTCTGAGCCATCATGCTGATAACTGAGTCTGCCATTGTTGATGTCAACCTGGGTGAACATTGCGCCGATGCCAAGGACCTGATTATCCAGCAACAGTACACCATGTTCCGGAAGACTGTTGACTACGTAGAGCAGTGCTTCGGGCGCGTTATCTACATCGGTGGTTTCTATATGATCCGGCGTGAAGGTAATACCTGCACCTTCGTTAACCACTATCTCACCGACGTCAAGTTGCGGGGGATCATTGAC
>JAHDHK010000161.1 GCA_020631335.1 Chromatiales bacterium | reverse complement strand
TTCTTCTATGGTGCAAATCCACCGGTAAGCGCGTTGTCGCAGTTTTCACGGATAGTGGTCGAACCCGACAATGTCAACAATAAACAACACGATGCGCTGCGGCAACATGGATCAAAGACCTATGCTTATGTCAGCATTGGCGAAATCGGCCCGTCACGCCCGTGGATAGACAAGCTGCCTGACACCGCGACACTCGGCGTCAACAGCACCTGGAACAGCAAGGTAATGGACTTGTCCAGTGATGAGTGGCAATGGTTCGTACTGCAGCGGGTTAATGATCTGGTTGAGCGTGGTTACGGCGGTCTGTTTCTGGATACCATGGACAGCTATCAGCTGTATACAGATACTGATGCCGAAAGACAACATCAGGAAAACGGGATAGCCAACCTGTTGTACCGCATTAAAAGGCAGCATCCCAACCTGCGTTTGATTGCAAATCGCGGCTTTGAAATGATGGATCGCATTGCGCCATTTCTCGAGGCAGTGGCGGCAGAGTCACTCTACGCGCGCTGGGATAACAATGCCGGGCAATACGTAGCTGTGCCGGAACAGGATCGACAATGGCTGTCAGGTAAGCTGAAACAGATAAAACAACAACACGAACTCGACATTATTGTGATTGATTATCTGCCGCCGGCACAACGCAGCCGGGCACGCGAGGTGGCAGCCAAAATCAGAGATGACGGGTTTATTCCATGGGTGGCGACCCCGGCTCTGGATTACGTCGGGATCGGCGCGCTTGAAGTCATCCCTCGTGAAGTGCTGATGCTATATGACAGCCGCAGCAACGGCGCTATAGAAGCTTCTGAAGTACATACGCTGCTGGCAATGCCACTTGAATACATGGGGTATGTACCGGTGTATCACGATATCGCATCGCACCGTTTGCCTGCGGAAACCCTGGCTGGCCGATATGCAGGTGTCACAATCTGGAACCGGGAAAACGTCCGCCTGGCAGGCTACGCAGACTGGTTGAAACAAACCCTCGAAAACAATACGCCGATTGCGTTCCTGGGGTCTGTCGGTATCGAACCGGATGCACAACTGCGCGAGTTACTCGGAGTCACCCAGACAGCCAAACTGCACCACGATTCGCTGACGCTTAAAACAGCCAGCCATATCGCCAACTTCGAGCGCAACATTCCGCCACGCATGACCTACCCTGCGCTCAGCATTAAAAGTACCGAACCCGACAACACCACTCATATTCGTTTCAGCGACAAAGACGGTAACGAAGTCGACACCGTCATTACCGGCCCGTGGGGAGGGCTTGCACTCTCACCCAATGTGATTGAAATCGGTATCGAAGACGAGATCGAATGGATCATTGATCCTTTCGCCTTTCTGCGCAGCGCACTGCAACTCCCCGACGCACCCATGCCGGATGTGACCAGTGAGAACGGCAATCGGCTCTGGCTTGCGCACATAGATGGTGATGCATTGCCCTCCTGGGCGGAACTGCCCGGTCGCAGGCTGGGTGCGGAAGTGTTGTACGACGAAATATTGAGCCAGTACGATCTGCCGCATACCGTCTCTGTCGTGGAAGCAGAAATCACCCTTAATCTCTATCTTGATCGTCGCGCGCGCATGATCGATATCGTACGTAAAACGTTTGAACTTGATAACGTGGAGCCTGCATCACATACATACAGCCATCCATTTCGCTGGAACCTGTTGAAACAGGGAACAGGCAGTGGCGAATATAATTTACCGGTACCGCGTTACGCACTGAATTATCAACGCGAGCTACAAGGTTCCCTCGACTTTATAAACCGCAATCTTGCACCGGTCCAAAAGCGAGCTGAAGTCATACTCTGGTCGGGTGATGCGATCCCACCGGCCGAAGCACTGGAAGTGGTCTATCGAAACGGTTTACTCAACATGAATGGCGGCAACACACGCATCTCGAAAAGCTCGCCGGGTGTCGCCGCGATCAGCCCTAATGCACGTGTGGTAAAAGATTTTGTGCAGGTCTACGCACCGATCATTAATGAAAACGTTTACACCAACGACTGGAGCGGTCCGTTCGATGGCTATCGCGATGTGTTAGAGACATTCGCTATGACAGAGCATCCCCGTCGAATTAAACCGGTCAATGTTTATTACCACAACTATATCGGTACTAAAGCTGCGTCACTGCGCTCTTTAAAAGAAGTCTACCAATGGTCAGTCGAACAGCCAATTTTTCCAGTGTTTGCCAGCGAATATATGGTAAGGGTACCTGACTTTCGCACCGCCGGTGTTGCGCGGTATCTGGATGGGCGCTGGAAAGTCAGTGGACTTGGCAGCATCAGGTCTTTGCGTGTGCTGAACCAAGACACCTGGCCCGATCTCAAGTCAACGCAGACCATCATTGGTGCAAAACAACTGCACGATGGCATTTACATGCACACCGGTGGCGAAAATACCGTGAGCTTTTACACCGCCAGGGCGGAACCGCAGGAGTTGCGGCTGGTCTCGACCAACGCCCGGGTGGAGTACTGGCGCAGTAATGATAATGGCCCGGTCAGCTTCCGCCTGAACGGTCATCTGCCGGTCAGGCTTGAACTGGGGGGCGATATGCGCTTCTGCGATCTGCGCCAGCAGGACAACATCGTCAGCGGTGAACTGACGCCACAGGGTAATACCCTTTATCAGTTTTCAATGAAGGATACAGGCAATGCAGTTATCGACTGTCAAACGTGAACGGCTGATACCTCCGGTTTATTTGCTGAGTATCGCGCTGCTGCTTACTGTAGCGTTTATCGTATTGCTACCGTCTCGCGAAATCTTTTCACTAGGAACAGCAGACAGCAGTAACGGCAACCGGATAAACGATCTTGACGTGGCCTACATCCGTGCCAGCAATGCTGCCGATGCGCTGTCCGCCAACGAGATGAAGAGCGTCATCAGCGCATTGATTCGTGGCAAGCGCTGGGTTGATGCCCGTTCGCTTATGGCTGACCGCCCCGACATAACCGTGGCTGACAGTGATAAATTTCTCTTACACCTGGAAAGCGCAAGAGAAGGTTATATCGCAAAACGCAGTACCGCAGAAAAAAGCTCTTATTCAGCAGAACTGATTACCCTGTTGACCAACTTCCTTGAGCGGGAGAGCCTGCACGATAAAGGCACATTGTTGCGAGCCGCTGAAGTAAGCGCCGAACTGGAACAACCTGAACTGGCAGCCTCCTATCGACTGGTTCTGGCAGATACAGATCCGGCCAATGCCGTCAGACACCTGCAGTCGTGTGCGCAAATCCTTGCTCAGTATCAGCTGAACGGACAGGCTGAATCATGTTATCGAACCGCCATCGCCAACAATCGCGACAGCACCCTGCACTTCGAGCTCTCACAACGCCTGGTCTACCTGCTCAGTAACAGCGGCAATCACTTTGCAGCAAATCAGGAACTTGAAAAACTTGTCAGTACCGCGCCGCGAAATACCGATGCCCTCAATCGCCTGGCAACGATCGCGCTGTCACTCGAACGTCCGGATCTCGCCTACCCGCTTTATGCTCAGCTATCAGAGACCAACCCGGAACGCGCCGTGATGTGGTTGGAGAAAGCAGCAACGTGGGCCGAAGCGTCGAATTTGCCCGGGCTGGCAGCGGAGTATGTGGCTACCCTCATCGATTTGAGTGACGAAGGCTACCGAGGTGATCTGACTCAACGACGCCAGTCACTACTCATTGCCGCCGGCAGAAACGAAGAAGCCTTGCAAACCGTTTACGCCCGTATGAACGAACAGCCATACAATGCCGAGTTACTGCTTGAAGCCATCACCCTGGCATCGAACATGGGCATGACCGCCCAGGCGATGCAATGGAACGAGCAACTGCTGGAGATCCGACCGTATGATACCGACAGTATCTATCGACAAATCGATCTGGCACTGGCTACCCGACAGCTTGGCAGCGCTCTGCAGTGGGCTCGCGAACTGGTACAGCTTGAGCCAAACGACAGAAAAACCCGTACGCGACTGGCACAACTGGAAGAATGGAACGGCAATCTGAGCAATGCACAACAGCAACGCTTGTGGCTGGCGAGAGCGTTCCCCTCGGATACAAACGATCTTGAACTTATCCGCGTCAGTGAGCTGAACTGGGATACGGCGACCGCTGCTGAAACACTGCATCGCATCGGTGGCAGAACCCCATTAAGCAGAGAAAACATACTCAAGCTTGTACGTTTGTATGAAAAAGATGGTCGACCGGATCGAGCCGCCCGCGCATTGCGCTCACTACAGAAAAGCGGCAGCAAAGATCCAATGTTGTACCGCGAACTGGCAGCGCTGCATACGCGACACAAAAAGTGGGATGAATCACTGGTCGCCTGGGAGACGTTTGCAGATAAATTCGGGCGCTCAAGCGAAGAGTCGATCAATCGTATGGAACTCCACTGGCGTTTGAAGCAACCGCTGCAGGCGCTCGATATGGCCACTTTCGTCACTGAAGAATATCTGGCCAGCGCATCACCGTATCAGCTTGAGCTGATGACAGAGTTGGGATGGCGGTATCGCGAGCCACAGTTAGTACTGAGCGCTGCACCCTATCTTGAACAAACCGATATTCACGAGGGCAAAAGACTACAGCTTTCAAGACGCATTGTGCAAAGTCATCTCGATAATCAGGACGCCAAATCTGCCATTGAATATGCCGAATGGGTCTGGCGCTCAAGCGGTGATGACGAGTTTCTGATGTCGGCGATGAATGTCGCACTGGAAGAAGATATTTACCCTCATAGAGAGCGCTATCTCGACGCTAACGGCGAACTGATTGTCCTGCGCGACAAGCCCGGATACTGGCTCACTCTGGCAGACTACTACACCAGGCATTCGGACACACTGGCAGCGATCGACACATATGAAAACATTCTGATGCTGCAACCCGATAACACCGATGCGATGACCGGCATACTATGGTCTTTAATGGGGCAGTCACCAGCTGACACTGCGCGACTGACAGACACACTGTCAAAATACAGCAATACGGCTGTCGACAGGCCTGAACTGTGGAGTGCATTTGCAGTAGCCCATTTATCTATCAACGACGCGCAGGGCAGTTTGCGCTGGTTCAGTAAAATCATGTTGCAGGATGAGCACGACTACAATGTTTTGTTGAGCTTTGCAGATGCACTTGAGCAAACCGGTAACACCACTCATGCCTTCAAGGTGCGTCAGTACACACTGAACAAGCTCCGGCCGCTGGTGCTGGCACAAACCGAAACCCAGACCAACGATCTCGCACGTGACTACATCACGCTGCTGCAACGCTATGGCAGTACAGGCGAGAACGAGGCATGGGCACAACGACTACTGGCAGATGCTGCCGAGTCAGAGACACCTGAGGCTGCGTGGCGCCGCGAAGTGGCAGCCGCCTGGTACTTATCAACACAGCGCAACGACTATGCACGACTGATATTGACTCAGATGCATGAAAAGCGATTGCAGACTCCGGCATGGCAACAGCTTGCGCTTGCCGTTGCTGACGACGACTTCAATACGGTCGAGGAGATACTTGCCAGTGGCAGACCTCTCTCCAGCGGTGACCGTATTCTGGCATTGAGAAAAATCGGCAAGGAAACCAAAGCATTTCAGCTGGCACAGGCAACCATGACAGCAGGGGCGACCGACGCCGAGCGGCGCAATGCGACCAGTCATGTTGTTGCAATGCGCGTGCATCGGCCGGGCTACACTGCCGGCGCACTCAACCGCCAGGCTATCAACAATCTCGATATTACAGAATCGGGCTTGTCGCTGCGTCACACACTCGCCACAGCGGACATCGGTTTTTCAGTCGCTTACAACCATCGTGATATGACTCGTGCGAATGCCGCCATTGTCAACAGTAACGAAGACGATCTTGCCGTGACTCTGCATTTTGGCAACTCACTGCGCGGCGGTTCGGTTACCGCGGGAATCAACGCACGCGAACAGGATGAAATGAACTATTCAGGCGGACAACTCTACCTTCGTGACCGCACCGGCAAAAAAGAGCTGAGTACCGAGGTTTATATCAATGAAATAACAGACTCTACCGAAGGGCTGCGTCTGGCAGCAAAGCGTGATCGTGCAGAACTGGCCTACTCGCACCGCCTTGGCAGCAATGAGTATGTGAGGTTATCCGGAAGTATGGATGAAATCCTAACCCGCAACACCGAACAAAATGTCTCCAGTGGTATGGAGGCAAGTATTGAGCTGGGCACGGTAAGAACACTGGGCAGCAACAGCTGGTCAATGGGTGTGGTGGCGAGCCAGAAAAACCGCACGGATGAGGGCATCGTCAACACCATCGCTAATGGCACGACCCAATTCACGGCCTATTCGGGTGAGTTTGACACTGACAATCAGGAACTGGCCCTGAACGCGGCGCTGTTCCGCGGCGGCATCGGCTCGGAATATCCGCAGGCGGCCTCCCCTCGCTATCATCTGCGGGCTCGAGTGGGCCACAACTGGCCGGCGGAATCGACTGCGGTGACGCTATCAGCAGGCGCCGGATTCAGACTGATGGGGAATGACGAACTCAGCTTCAGTGTCGAACACGACAGCAATCTCGATCCGTCTCTCGATAGCGACGCCAACTCTACTGTCGGCATTCAATACCGGAATCATTTCTAATTCGCTCACAGGTGACCGGGCAGCGCTTTGACCCTGGATAAGACCGGGGTAGTCCGGTCGCCATTCCGATGCGTTTAGCGCTTCACAACACCATTGCTCCGCACAGTAAGCAGCTGCAAGCTGTTTTCTTGTAAATTGACTCCCCCGCCACAGATATAATCTGCACGCACAGCAGCTACCGGATACGCTGAAACAATCATATCGCCAATCCGGTGAACCCCCCGCCCTCGAACCGCGTAACACTGAGTCTATAATCGTTGGCAAGACACACGGAAACTGCCCGTCCTGCCTGTACAATAGCCAGCCGGCCTGACTGCCGGGAAACATAGCCGGATATAGCCGGATATAGCCCGGGCAATCACACTGCACTTGCGAAAAGAAATGCAATGTTATTTGCGATCAACATTCTGGCTGCGTCAACAATCAAAGGTACCGCCGACGTGATAAACCAGGCTGGATCCCCTGCAAGCTGCGGTAAGAAAACAATGAAAACCATCCGGAACCAATGTGAATCCCGATAAAAACGCCGCGGCCAGCTTCGGGGCGTCTAATGCAGCCAGCGCACGGGCGATTGCAGACGATGAAAAGCTCTCTTTAGCTGACGACGGCAGATCTGCAGCGCTCGCCATAGGTATCGGCAAACCAGCGCAGTCTTCTGCCACCTCTCAACGCGCTGCCGCCCGAGGTTTCAGCGATATCGTCGCACATGTTGCTTTGCATCATGATCGAAAGCTGCACACCGCACTGCAACCCGCCAATGCATTACACGCAAGGCTCTTTAACGAATTTGAGCGGGCACGCTGTGAAGCCATCGGCGGCGAGCGTTACCAGGGTTCGGCATTCAATCTCAAAGCGTTGTGGCAGGAACAGGCAGGTCTTCAACTCAACAGCAGCCGGAGCGAAACAGAAAGACAAATTCTCTTCATTGTGGATACCGTGAGAGAACATCTGGGCGTCGCTGTTAATCCGATCGGCACCAGTGAATCACTGAAAGAATTCAGCGACAACCTTCAGCCCCAGTTAACTGCACTTGACCGCAGCAGATACGATCAACACGCCTTTGCACACATTGCATTGCAACTGATCGAGACCGTGGATTTTCTGTCCGGTGATGTACAGGAAACCAGCACAAAAACGCCCGCTGATGAACCTGACGATGAGTCGATAACAGACGATGACGCCGATGTAGCCGAGGATACCGACTCACCTGACTCGGACGACACATTAAGCGTCACGCTAAGAGACGAAGAGGAACTAACGGGTGGCGATGTGACCACCTCGGACTCAACCATCGAAGACATTCCCGATGCCACCGCAAACCGGGATGCACCGATAGCGACAGAATCCGACGCCGCACAGTCCGAATCAGATGAATCCACGGCCGGTTACCGCATCTATAGTCGCGCCGAAGATGAAGTCATTAGAGCATCAGATCTATGTACCGCAGAACAACTGATTGTGCTGCGTGATCAACTCGATCAGCATATTCATCGTCATGCAAGGGTCATTGGCAAACTCTCAGGGAAACTGCAGCGGGTGCTGATGGCAGAGCAAACACGCCAATGGCAGTTCAACCTGGCTGAAGGCGTGCTCGATACTGCACGATTAACGCGGGTAGTTACGCAACCATTAGCACCGCTGTCCTTCAAACAGGAATCTGACAGTCAGTTTAAAGACACGTCGATCACGTTACTGGTAGACAACTCAAAATCAATGCTGGGCAAACCGATTGCCATCGCCGCCGCCTGTGCTGATCTGCTCTCTCAAACACTGGAACGGTGCGGTGTCAGTGTAGAGATTCTCGGTTTCACTACCACCGAGTTGCATCGTGGAGCGTTACATCAGCAATGGCAGCAGGAAGGAGCAGAGACACAACCCGGGCGTTTGAATGGCTTGCGCCACATTATCTACAAACCTTCAGATATGCCCTACCGCAGGGCACGTATGAACTTCGGGGTAATGCTGATGAAAGATCTGCTCAAACAGAATATCGACGGAGAGTCACTACAGTGGGCTTATCAGCGAGCGCTGAAACGCCCCGAGAACAGAAAAGTACTTATCGTAATATCCGACGGTGCACCTATCGATACCAGTACCATGGCTGCTAACCGTGACAACTTTCTGGTCGACCACCTCAATGAAGTGATTCGCCATATCGAAACTTCAGCGCAGGTAGAACTGCTGGCGATCGGTATTGGTCACGACGTCACCCGTTATTATCAGCGAGCAATGAAAATAATGGACGTGAAAGATCTCAGCCAGTCATTACTTACTCATATGAGTGAGCTTTTTAACGGTAATCAGACGCGCTCCGGCCATGCCAGAGCGCGTCGTTGACATCCAATTAGTAAGTCAAATCTTACTCGTCAATAACCGTAATTGTGTTGAGATCATTTTCCGCGTCTTTGAACTTGCTTTCCCGCGGATAAAGTACCACTTCAACACGCCTGTTTTGCTGGCGCCCTTCAACCGATTCATTGTCACCGACCGGCTTAAACTCGCCGTAACCTGCGGCTGATAAGTTCACCGGGTCAATATCGGTTTCTTTTTGCATGTGTCTGACAGCCGCTGTGGCCCGGGCGACAGACAGCTCCCAGTTACTGGCATAGCGCGACAGCAGTGAAGGGCCTATCGGTACATTATCGGTGTGGCCTTCAACGACGATCCGCCGGTTATGATAGCTGTGGATGATGTTGGCCAGCTGTGTGAGTTTCTCGCCCCCTGCTCTTGTCAGAGTCGCACTACCGGTTTCAAAGAAATCGGCATTACCCAGGCGGATAGGTATCGAGTTGTCTGCACGTGCTTTCTGTACGGTGATATTTTCCAGCCGTGCCTTGTCCAGTTCATCTGTCAACGACACTCGCAGCTGCTCAGCTTCCGCAGCGATGCGGTCACGTTCTGCTTCAGCCTGACGCTGGGCTGCCATCATATTGTCGAGTTTCTGATTGGCAAAACTCAACTGAGTCTCATACTCACCAAGGTCCTGCTGCAGGCTAGCGGTCAGTGCCCGTTCGGCAGCGAGCTCGGAAGCCATAGACTGATTCTCACCGGCGAGCTGCTGAAGTTTTTCACCGGTTTCAAGCAGACTGGCTTTATAGCGCTTTTCACTGGTCAGGAGTTTGTCGATCGCCGCATTTAATCCCTGAATTTTTTGTGCGCTTTGCGCAGTTACCAGCTCCAGCTCATCACTGCGCTCTTCGAGTTGTTGACCCAGGCGCTGGTTTAAACCCTCAAGCTTCGCAATCTGCTCGGCCTGACTGTCACGGGTACCAGTAAGATCCATGATCTCTTTTTCAAGCTGTGCCAGCTGAGCTTCACTATCTGACCTGAAGCGGTCAAACTGACTGTTGGCATCGGCAAGGCTGCTTTTTAACTCACCATTAACCGAGTTCAGTTGATCAATGTTGCTTTTCAGCGCGCTGATTTCCTGATTGCCCTTTTGACGGGCCAGTTTAAGCTGTTCACGTGTGTCGGTAAGCGCGGCTAGCCTGGCGTTCAGATCGGCAATTTCGTTATCTTTGCCATTGATAAAACCGGCAGCCCGATTCTGTTCGTTGGTCAAATCGGCATTTAAGCCCTCAATATCCTTGTTGAGTAAAGCGATGCTTTGATTTTTGGCCGTCAGTTCTTTCTCCAGTGCTTTCAACTGCGCCGCATGTTTACTGGCATTATCTGCAAGCAGGTCTTCGTATTCCGAATTAGAGTTGTCCATTCTGGACTTCATGGCGACGACCTGATTATTCAGTTCATCCACATTGGCAGCCAGCACGTCTCGTTCTTTGCCGAGTTCAGCGATACTGCGGTTCAGGTTTGCAATCGCACTTAGCGCTGATTTCAGTTCGTTCTGTCTGGTTTCCAGTTCTTTTTTCGTCGCCAGTAACTGCCCGTTAAGCTCGGCTCTGGAAGCGTTCAGCTGCCCTGCCTCGTCAAGCAAACGCGTTTTCTCACCGTTGAGCTGTTCAATGGATTGACGAAGTCCGTCTGCTTCGCGCCGCAATGAAGCCAGGTTTGCACGGGTTTTTGTATGCTTTTGCTGTTCCGCGGCAAACGAGTTACCGGCGTCGGCAGCCTTACCCTCCCACAACTTCAGTTTTTCAGCCAGGGAGTCTCTGTCATTCATAAAGTTGCTGGCAGAATTCTCGGCCAGTGCCAGCTTCTTTTGCAGCTCGCCGATCTGTCCCATCGCACCGGCACGCTGAGTGCCCAGGTTATCCATTTTACCTTCAAGCGATGCGATTTCTGCAAGCCTGTCTGCAAGCCTGCCCTCAACCATGGCAAGTTCGTTTCTGGCGGCATCACGTTCGTCAGTAACCTGACCCAGTTGCGCCTGCAAGCCTTTCAGCTGGTCGGTTTTAGCATCCAGAGCACTCCGAATACCTGCCAACTGCTGCTTCGCTACATTAAGCTCATCTTTGACCTGATCACGTTCACCACCCAACAGACCAACCTTGCTTTCAAGATCATTGAGCAGCTCTGCGTTGTCACCCAGTTGCCGTTCCATGAAACCGATCTCATCGGATTTGTCTGTCATCAAATCATTGAGACGTGCAAGCTTATTCTCCCGTTCGTTGAGAATGGCCTGACTGGCGGCCAACGCATTGTCTGCACGTTCTTTTTCCGCTGCGAGATCAGCAAGTTGCTGCTGCAGCTCATCCATCGCTTTCTGATTATCGAGTAAATCGTTTTCGACGTTGTCGCCACGAGCCAGCGCTGCATCACGTGCGGCCATCAGATCGGCTAATTTCGCGTTTAGATCTTCAATTTCCTGTTGCTTGTCTGCAAGTGCCAGATCTGCCGCTTCGGTCGCTGACTTGAGCTGTTGAACTGATCCCAAATGCTGCTGCACCTGGTTACCCATGAGGTCGAGATCTTCCAGTGCGTTGTCACGCTCAGCCATTACTGCAGCAAGTCGATCTTCCAGCGCGTCTTTGTCAGCATTAACCATTTGCTGACGCATCTTGGACTTTCTAAGCAACGCCTCGAATTCAGCAATTTTTGCCTGAAGCTCTTCAATGGTTGCCAGAGATTTTGCATTCTGCGCCTCAGCGAGATAACGCGCTTCAATGATTGCTTTCAATCGTGCAGCAACGGCATCGACTTCCCGATTGTCAGCTTCCATCAGTTCGCGACTACGCGACAAAAGCACCCTGCGATCCGGCATTTCTTCGCTATGGGACAACTGCGCCAATTCGATAGGCGCCTTATCCTGTACATTCACAGTAGCGCTGATAGCACGTGCGATCGTTGTGCGGGTTGTATCGAGACGCGAACTCGAACCGATTTCAGGTCCAGTCGCATGCACCGAAGTGCTCGCAACCGCCACACTTATGGCGAGTCCGAGAGTCAGGTTCGAGGCACTTGCCGTAGCAGACGATACCCAATTACTACTTGTTGATTTCTGCAGCATTAATGTTAAGTCCGAGGGAGACACATCAGTGTTTTGTTAAGAGAAATTCACAATTAAGTGTAGGCTTAATTCATGAACTCGCTAGCGTAACCATCAGTTACGCACCGCATTTACGCGGTGTATCACCCAAAACACCTTCGAAGATCATGCCAATTCGTGCACAAACCAGGTAACAAGTTGATAAAAGCGCGTGTTTTTAACAAAGACATGGCCCGCATTTGCACCTGACAACCAGGTTTGCATTTCCATAGGGCGCGCTTGTTTAGCAGGGTATTGAAGAAAGTGATGAGCGACTGTTTGAAAAGGTCGCTGACCGCTGTACAAGTGCAACCGGATCGGTTCGTCGAAATGCGCTATTAACACCGGATAACTGCTGCGACAACGGTGCCTGTTGAAGTGATTGCATTCTCCTACCGGCACCTCGCATCTTATTGCACCGATTTACCGACCCGAAAAACATGGCCGTCCGGATGGCGGATATGCATTTCCCGGACATTCCAGGGCATATCCGTTGGTGGCCAGGTCACTTCTATCCCTTGCTGTATACAATGCTGATGAAACTCGTCAACATCATCTACCCACCAGGACATCCACACACCCCGGTCAGCAGTTTCTGACTCCGGCATCTCGAACGTTTGCCGGTTTTGCCCTTTGCCACGACCACCCTGCCCGCCCTGACACAGGAAAATCTCGCAATCACCTGAACAAACACCGCCAAACCCTGCAGGCTCGCCCCACTCCCAGCCTTTCTTCCAGCCCAACTGTTCGAACCAGGCAAACGTAGCCTGAATATCGGTGACGTTCAGTATCGGGGTCAGGTGATGCACTTGCATCGGGGTCTCCTTTCTCTGGTTTCAATATTCAATCAGTTAACACGCACTTACAGGACAATAGCCGCAACCACAGGCACGACGTATTGTCGGCCCCCGAAACGGGAAATGACAAGCGGTATCAACACAGGTAGTCTTCATTCAGTACCC
>JAHDHK010000160.1 GCA_020631335.1 Chromatiales bacterium | reverse complement strand
ATAAAGTCAGATCAATCCGCGAACAGCGGCACTCGCTTATCAGCACGGGCCAGGTTGAATTCAGCTTATCCGCCACCGGTTAACCGGGTACTTCGCCTTATAACCGGTTGTGGACTAAACCGCTTACCGTCCCTGCATAGTTTGTATAACTGACAGGGAGGTTAACAGTGTGTTCGGCGGTCTTGCCGAACTGTTCAATCAACCCCGGACCCAAATCCTGCTCTTTCAGTTTTATTGAAATTGACTGAATGGCACTTGCCACTGACCGAGGTGTCAACACAATAATTGCCAGTAATTGACTAGTGATGCGTCAGCCTGGAATATTTATGCGGATTCGGTGTCCAGAAACTTTCTTATGGATCACCGGACTGCTAAACAGGTCTCGCCCATAGTATGCAAACGTGGCCCGCCCCGTGCCGAGAAGGATGGGCCGGGTGTGACGCCAGATTTTCTTCCGGCGTCGAATAGACACACTGCTACTTTGAATACGGTGCCCGAAATGCGATTTTGAACTGTCGACATAGCATTGCGCCAATGCTGACTTGTCGCCTATTAATACCCCGGATTAGACGGCAAGCTTGTTTGCAGCTTCTGATTCAAGCGCTGCCTGTTCGGTGGCTCGACGCTCTTCCAGATCTATCACGTTGTGATGTGTTGCCTGGATATGTGTTCGGAACATGTCCGCCGACCAGATCATACCTGATGCACCACAATCCCCTTCAACGTCCGCGTAAACACTGCCATTGATCTGGGTTTTTTCAATCAGATAGTTTCGAAACTTGTGAAACAGCGTGGTATCGACTTCTCCGGGGTTTTGCCAGAACGCCTCGAGCTTGCCCTGATGCGTTAAACCGGCAAAATCATATATTGCATTGCCCATCGCCTTGACAGGTGTCTGGTGATACAAAGAAGATATTCCGACGGTACTGTTGATCAATACAGAGCCACTTGCGTTACGCAGCAGTGCGGGTAAATCCACATCGTGTACATAGAAAACCTGGCCTTCAATATTGTGCTTTCGCGCCAATTGACTGATCAGTTTTTTGTAACACTTATAACCACGATCATAGGGGTGATGCTTGAACACCAGGTGGGTATTCTCGGCGGCCGCAGCAAAAGACACGATCACACGCTCAATAAACACCTCAACCGATCCGAAGTCGGAATGTTGTGTAACCTGAGTATCGTTATGTACCTGAAGGGGCACCAGGAAATACGGCAACTCACCCTTAATGAGTTTATTACCGATGCCACTCTCAGTAATACGGTAGAAGGCCTTTCTGAAACCTGATCTTATCCAGCACAATCCCTCAGGAATAACCTTCAGTGAGCGGTGATGCTCGTACGCCGGGAAATAACCACGCATGGCAGCTGAGGCCAGGTAGTATTTCATCGCGCTCAGTGCAGCACTGATAAAAACGCTTTTCACCGGCGCAGAGGTAGTGGTTTCAGCTTCTTCCCCGACCATGTTATCGAGCGCTGCCACGAGTTGCTTTTTATCACAGGACTCGGAATGTCCGTTTACACCGCTGCGTTCCAGCGTCGTGTAGTTAGGTCGCACATAGCCTTCTTCAAAAACGTGTACCTCGACCCCCAGACGTTTGGCGACAGCAATAGCCTGTCGATGATAACGCCGGCAATCGCCGAACAAGTAGATACGTTCTATTTCGCGCTGAACAATAATGGATTCTATCCAGAACGGCCACAACGCCGGCGTGTTCTGGTAGTTGATGTAATTGCCACGCTGATAGAAAAACAGATCCCCGCCATTCAGATTCACTTTGAGAACGTTATGCCCGTTCTGTTCAAGCTGGATCGCAAATTTTCTGAAAAACGGCCCAACCGGTCCTTGTAGCAACAGCACGTTACGCGGCATATGTCAGACCTTTTTTTATGTTGCGAACTATGTTCACGTATTTTTCCAGTCCAGCGGCTGTTAACGAGCCCGCAGTGTGATTCCGTTGATTCACCAGAGACATCACGGTTTTTTCCGCGCTGGTGAACTCACCCGACTCAATATCGAGGTAAGACGGATACAAAATATAGCTAATGTAGACAAGCTCTTGAATTGTCAGCTTTTTATTTCGCCGCTCAATCCGACCCATATCGCTTGTCAGGCCCCAGCCTGCATAAAAGGGCATACCATATGTAACGACCCGTTTCCCCATAAGTAGTGCCTCCATACCGGCCAGCGAGGTCATAGTGTGTATTTCCTCACACAGATGCATCACAGTATGGATAGGAAGCTCTGTCTCCACCCGGTCACAAAGTGTGGTTAGTTTACTTTTGTTATCAATTCCATCACTTCGATTACCGCTAACCACGTCCGGATGCGGCTTGTAGACAAGCACCGCTTCAGGATTCCTGCTTCGCACAGCCTCGATCAACTGCAGGTTACTGGTGATGTCCTGCGTACCAAACCGCAGTGACGCATCCCCGTCGACCTGACCGATTACCAGTATCACAGGGTTGGTGCGGTAGAAATCTACCTCTTCGCCATCATCATTTGCAGCTATATCGTATTTGCTGATACGGTGTTTCTGTAGCATCGCCATGAGCCCGGAGGCTCTTTGCAGCTCAACATCCTTGCACTGGTAATTCTGCAACAGCGTTTCAAGCCGCGATGGCTGAGTTGCATCAAAGTAGATACCGACGTCATCAATTACCAATGACCTCGGTGCAGTGAAATTGCTGCCCAGGCCGACTGATCTAATAAAGCCGTCTTCCATTCGTGCGACTTGTTGATGCTTCAGATGTTGCTCGATTTCACTATCAGCACCTTTTCTGCCCCATACCAGATAATGGTCTTCAGTGGTCACGTCCGGTGGTACCTGATTACGCAACGCGGATGCGCTCAGATGCCTGTGCACGAAATCAGTACGTTGCAGGTATCGATCAAGGTATCGCCTTTTCCACGGCGTAATGCCAACGCAGGTATAGGTTTTACGTACCCGCTGACGTTGCTCAAGCTGTACCTCGATATGCTCAAGAATATCTTCAATGCTGCAGCGCTGTGCCGTAATCGGATCAACATAATCCGGATACAGCACATAGGATGCTATAAAAAGCTCAGCCAGTGACCGTTGTACCGCTCGCCGTGGCAGCGCTATACGGTCATCAGTTAATCCCCAGCCGGCATAGAAAGGAAGCCCGAAACATTTAACCCGCACACCTCTGAGTAAAGCTTCCATCCCCATCAGGGAAGTTCCGGTATAAACGCTGTGGCAGTTCAACAGCTGATCAGCCGCAATATCCCCGTCTATCAGCTTGATCTTCCGCGCTCTGGCAAACTCTGTCAGGTACCCCTGCTTCTTACCGGCCAGAACATCAGGGTGTACCTTAACAACCACTTTTTCGGCCGGGTGGTGTTCCAGTGCATCGGTTAACATTTGCCTGAAACCGGCTTCGTTCATACCACCGAAACGAACTGACTGATCACCACGCGTCTGATCGACAACAAGCACAGTGCCCGGGGGAAGTTCTATCGAGGACGAGGTCGAAAGATAATTATATTTGTTGACGTTTTGATCAACGATCTGCTCTATCAGACGGCCCGCTCTTTCAAGCTGCTCTCTATCCGCCAGCAGATGAGAATGGCTATCAAGTCCGTTTAATATATTCTCCAGTCTGGAGGGTCGGGTGGAGTCATAGTAGATCCCGTCCGGATCAACCACCAAAGAGTATTTCGTTGATCGCTTTGAATGACCGAACGAGCAGATAAAGCCATCTTCAAGCCGTATGTGCGGCAGCGCACAGCGCTCTGAAATTATTTGCGACAATTGACTGTAGGGTTTCGACCCCCACGAATACACAGCGCGGCAGTTCTCTGCGTGTAGTACAGCAGGATTTCTGGACAGTTTGTGTATATCGAGAAACTTTCCGACGTTCGGAATTCTGCCTATTCCCGATGACAAGGTGAAGCCGAACAAGGAAACTAGCTAACCAATCCGATCGCAAAAATCGAGGCCGCGAAACAAACCGCCACATCGACTGCAATCATTTGCCAGTTATCGTTCAACAGCACAACCATAGCGTTTAGTTTGCCCGGCAACGACTCAGCGGGCAGAGCGAGTTTATCCATATCGTCGTTGGCGGCATCAACCACCTCGGACTCTTCAATGGAGGCCGGGGTTGCCTGCTCTCCGGGTTCTGATTTCACCGTGCCTCCCATCAGCACACTTAGTTGATGTATCACCGAAGCACCATGATCGGCCGGGCTTTGAATGGATGCCTGCCCGACAATGTTCAACAGTCCACCCGCTATACCTTTCTCGCGTGCTACCTTTTGTAGTGTGTTGACTTCTTCCTGCAACGCAACAAGCTCGAGCAGTTCGGTTTTACATTGCTCCAGTTTCTGCTCAGGCGTACCGTCACCCTCGATCTTGTCCGGATCTACCATACTGATCAGTTCGTTGGGATCCTGCGGCGTTGTGCTCTCCGCGGAATCCACAATAAAGCGATTCAGTACAACCCGGTTCATGCCATAGTGTGCGCACGCATGACGGCCCGCGTGCAGGCGCGTAAAAACGTCACTATATTGACTTAACAGTGGCAGGCTTTGGGCTTGTGCCATCGAGGAAATCTCTCCTGAAGACAGTCGAACACAAGTGCACGATACAAGCCAACAATACTGCTCATTTACCCATTATGGACTCGTGCTGACAACACCGCGGTAATCTGGCCGTCTACCACCTATATTGCATTACTCGCATTGTGTACCACCGCAATTACCCGATGCAGAACCACAAGCCCGACCAATGATAAAACGCTGAGCAGTGGAATCATCAGATTGTAGCCACCGAGGCTCCAGATCAATGATCCGACATACGGTGACAGCGCTGCACCGATCAGGTAGAAAAATGCCAGCAGCCCCGATTTTGCTCCAAACCCTGCATCGCCGAGAATATCCCTGGCGATCACCGGGCGGATAATACTGACGACACCGTAGCTACCGCCAAACAAGATGACAAATAAGACGGCGACCACAAAGCCCCTGCCTGCGAAAAATAGCAGCCCCATCGATAAACAGATAAAAATAAAACAACAATGTGCGACAAATGAGTGCGTTATTCTCCGTTGAAACAGAGTCATTACCAAACGACCGAACACCTGCATTGGCCCGATAAGGCTGGCGATAAGCACGGCAGCACCCGGTGTCAGCCCGCGATCATTTAACACCGGCAACAGGTGATGCAGGGTAGCGCCGTGCACCACCGCCAGAAAGGCGAAGCACAGCCCCAACTGCAGCAATACAGGATTCTTCAACATATCTATCTGACTTGACCCAACAGCCGCGACCTGCCGCTGTGCCGCATGTTTTTCAAGAATAACAGCGCCGGTGTACAGCGCAGGCACACCAATGAGCAACGCCACTGCACTAAAACATAACGTGACCACACGCCAGTCGAATGCTTCACCAAGCACATGTGCGACCGGAAAGCTGATGGTACTGGCAAAGCCTGCAATCAGTGTAATGGTGATAATGGAACGCTTGGCACTACTGCCATAGGCTCTCGTCACCAGCATAAAGCACGGTTCGTACAGGCAAGCAGCCAGTGCCACGCCCATCAGCCCCCACAACACATAGAACTGCCAGAGAAACTCCACCCGGGACACAAGCAACAAAAGTAATGCACCGCAAGCCGCTCCTGCAGACAGCACCATCGGACCATGACCCCGGTCAATAAGGCCGCCCACCCACACAGATGTGAGTGCAGATGTCAGCAACGCCACCGTCAACGCACCAGTGAGCTGTACCTTGCTCCAGCCGAGAGCAGTTTCCCATTGCAGAATCAACGCGGGAAACACATAAAACAAACTGGACCACACAGCCGTCTGCCCAAGCGCCAGAAGCAATACAGCAAACGTCCGGTTATTAAGCTGCAATGATGGATTGAGTGGTGGTGTATTCAAATATTCTACACATTGGACGAGGGAGTCGAGTCTGAGCCTCACCCACAGAGACCCATGGCACTACCAGCGTATAACAAGCTGCTTTACATGGCGAATTAATGCGATGCATGGTATTAGCACACTGTCAGTCCACGCACACTACCTGATTGTCACACTGCTCAATGCTCGTGCCGCTGAAGACGTACCAATAACAGCTTCATTGAGCCGTATTTAACAGTGGACTTTCAAAGCCACTGATATTCTCACTAAACCGTTCTATAACACCGCAAACCAGGTCGGGCTCCAGTGCCCAGTTGTGCCTGGAAGACACCGCTTCATCGTCATAACTATGATTAACCAGGGGCCGAGTCACAGAGAACCCATCGATATAACCCTGCAGGCCGTCCTTGTTCAATACGCCTGAATCAACTAGATTTTCAACCCACGTCAGTAACAGCAGTCCGGCTGTGGGGCTGGTGCCCAGCTTCACTGACAAATCAGCCCACAACGTGGCCGGTGGAGTATAGATAGCCGCGATATGTGTCGCATCGGCAAAGCGCTCCCACACCCTGCTGCGGCGGTGAAAAATACTGTTCCCGCTCAGCATTACCGCTTCACTTTGTACGTGCGTGTAATTCTGCCACGATGGCGTCACCACATGCACGGAAGCCACTCCGCGAATGGCTGAGTTTTTCTGATATTGATTAAAATAAAAGGTACATAGATTTTCACGATGTTCAGGCACATGTGCAACCGGTGCATTGCCAACCACAGAAAACCCACCCGAACGATTGATATGCGCAACCAAATCAGGCTGCCCTGACAGCCTGTTATCGAGACAGTCGAGTGTCTGTTGCTGCCGTCGACTTAAACCGGGCATGGGCAGGGACTGCCTTCTACAATGATTTAACACGGCAAAATACCGTTTCATTGCACTACCTGCACGCACACCGGCTAATAGCTCGCCGGCGATATGATCCTCGTTGATAAGCAGATAGAGTGACGCCAGGTAATACAGTAGTTCCCGTTCTTTTCTAACACCATTGCCCAGTCGGATCTGATCGAGTTCGGCGAGTGTAACGCGGCCGTTTCGTGCTATCTCGTGAAGATGATTGAAAATAACTGTGGGTGTGGCACGAAACCAATACTTCACCGGCAAGCCGGTTCGGGGTAAGACTGATAACATCCTGAATGTCCTCCCGTCTAATGTCTGGTTTTATAATTCAGGCAACGTCGTTCACCGGGTGTCAGGAATTAACCACCAGCGGGCTATTGACCAACTCAAACTTTCCATCAGTAGTTTGCACCGAGATTCTATCGCCCGGCATGATCTTACCGAGCTTTTTTAACGGTATCAAAAACCCGCAGGTTCCTTCTACATGAAATCCCTTACGCATGAGATCTTCACGGTACACACTGGCTGCTTCACGATGCCTGATCTGCCCGTTGACTGCGACTGCTATTTCCGCAGGTTGCTCAGACTCCCGATCCACCATCCATCCAAATATTTCGCTATCATTGATGCCACCGAGAATTCCACAGTATCTGCGAGTGGTCCGCATCGGTATCTGCTGGTCGGTTTGCTGATCAGAAAAATGCTGCAGCGCATATTCATAAAGCTCTCTGTCTTTTTGATTCAGCGCTTCAATTTGTTTTATATCCTCGGCACTGGCCAGCTCTCTGGTTCCACCCGAATACTTGCCGGTGTTGAGTCTTGCCATCGGGAACTTTGTACCATACCGCTGATTAAACAGATTCAGGCTCTCTTCATACTGTTCAGTAATACCGAAAAAATCCAGATCTGTCGGCAACGCACCGGACATCGCATGTGTCTGGCGGTTTTGGAAATGGGATTTTGAATAGAACTCTTTTAGCGAACCCTCGAAATTATAATGGGAGGAAAAGTGAATATATTCAGATATCACACGGTCCACGGGATCGCGGAAAAACGACACTATCGGTGAGTCCGGAAAAACCTCGCGATACTTTGCCAGAATAAAATGTCCGGTTAAAAAGTTCTTTTTCAATCCGGCTTTTCGCAGCGACTTCACATCACTGTTGCTGTATACCGATGCACGTATGTCCTCTGAGGTACTGGGAGACTTCTCTCCATAGTCGTTTAGAACCTGATCAGGGCCGAAATACTGCTCTGCACTCAGCCTGAAGCTGGTACCGGCGGTTTTCGGTATATGCAAATAAATTATCGGAAATTGCATGCCGTGCTCTGCCTCTATTGATAAACCGGCCGATTCAATAGAATCAGAGGGTTCAAGGTCTTGTTTATTTTCATCAGTAACATGCTTCTACGCTGCCATTGAAAAGTCTTCATGGGCCAGTGTCAGGTTGCGATTATAGGCAGGATCCTGCAGCAGCTGATCCCCCCAGCGCTGCCTCATATAAGCTGCCTCGTTAATAAACCGGCTTTTCTTTTCCGGAGTATTATCATGTCCACGGCTGATTGACTCATGGTGATAAAGCAGTGCATAGGGAGTCCATACATTTCTGAAACCCAGCTCCCCGACCTTTAAACAGAAATCCACATCGTTGAAGGCCACTTTCAAATCACTGTCGTTTAGACCGCCAACACTGAGATAAGTCTGTTTTCGCACTGTCAGACAGGCAGCGGTAACTGCCGACAAATTCTGCGTCAGATGAAGCCGGGAGAAATAGCCGGCTGATTCAGCATCGAAGTACTTGTGAGCATGACCGGCAACCCCACCGATACCAAGTATAACCCCGCCATGTTGAACCTGGTTATTCTGATAAAGGAGCTTGGCTCCGACACAACCGACATGAGGCCTGACAGCATGGCTGACCATTTCTCTAAGCCAGTCTTCGCTTATAACCTCGATATCGTTATTCATTAACGTGATAACACTGCCACGCGCATGTCTTACCGCCATATTATTAATGGCAGAATAATTAAACGCCCCGGTATATTTCAGTACCTTTACATTGTGCTCTTTTTCTACCTTCTCAAAGTAGGCCAGTGTTTGTGGCTCAACCGATTCGTTATCGACAATAATAATTTCATAACGGGGATACTTTGTTCTGTTCACCACACTATCAATACACTGAGACAGTATGTCCAGCCGGTCTCTGGTTGGAATAATAATACTCACCAATGGCGCTTCATCCGGCAGTCCCCATACCACCCGGTACGTATTCGGATACTTTCCCTTCTCAACCTGTGCCTCGCCATCAAGGCTTTCTACATAACTGCGAATTGCCGCAACACCACTGTCAGATGAATAATCTTTAGCACTTGCCCCGGCGGCGGTCGAGCCCTCGGCAGTGCGCCAGTGATATAGTATTTTCGGTATATGGTGGACCTGTTGATCCGTGATTCTCTGCGTTAACCTGAGCAGCAGATCGTGATCCTGTGCACCTTCAAAGCCTTCACGACAACCACCCGCCACACGTAGCAGATCTGTTTCAACGGCCACAAGATGGCAGATATAGTTCTGTGCCAGTAACAGATCCGGGTTCCAGTCCGGCTTAAAATGCGGCTGAGACCGGTTGCCCGTTTCGTCTATCTTATCTTCATCAGAGTAGACCAGCTTCAACTGCGGCTGTTTTGTAAACGCATTGACCAGCTCGAAAATCGCATGCCTCGACAACAGATCATCGTGATCCAGAAAGAGACAATATTGACCTTGTGCCAGCGCCAGTGCGTGATTGGTGTTCTGTGCAATACCGGTCGGCTCAGACTGAAAAACAGCAACAATACGATCATCCCGGCTCGTGTAACTCCTGATCAGTTCAGTCACCGCCGGATCAGTTGAACCACCGTCAGAGATACACATCTGCCAGTGTGAATAGCTTTGCGCCAGCACCGACTCAACAGCCTCTTGTAATAATGCACTGTCACTATTGAACGTCGGCATCAGAATAGAGATCAGCGGACGGTCACTACTACTTTTAAGCAGTCGGTCGATATCCAGTGACGATGGCTCAGACTGCGACTCCACCCGGGCTACCCACTGAGAATAATCTTCTTCGACTGCTGATTGCGAGAACAGCGCAGCGTACTGCTGTTCGAGCACCGCGTGATAACTCTGCCCGGTCCTGTCTGCCTGCTTAATCAGATCCGCCTGGGTCGCCTCGATAGACTGGTAATTCTGTGCAAGCGAGCAGTGCATCAGTTTCGTCAGCATTTTGCTTTCAGCAAATCCTGCGGTCACGGCAGTCAGTGAAAACTCGCTGACGGTAAATTCGCCGATGTTGCCCAGTGGATCAAAACGAAGACGCTTGGTATCGGATGGCACCTTGATCAGTCGTTTCGAAAGCTGTTGCGAATGGTAGGGTATGCTGAAGGACGCAGACTCGCTAAACCCTTCACCTTCATCAATATAAATTCTCGCCTCGTCCCTTGCGGCCGGGCCCGCTACTTCGATCGCTACCATGTACCAGCCGGACGGTGTACGCACATTCGGCAGCGAAAAATAGAATTGCGGGTCGTCTCCGGTCGAGGTCCACACACCGTCATTCGCACTGCGCTTCGGCGTAATGTCGTGCATGGGTTTCAGACGCGGGTGGCTGCGTGCAAGTGGCGCAACGAACTGCGTTATTTTTTTTATTCTAGACGCAATCTGGCTCATTTCTGTCTGCAAGCATCCGCACCGCCCGTCGTTACGAGGGTGATTCAGGCCAATACGGGGCGCGTCGTTGCACCCGGCACAATTTAATGTCTGATCAGCGCCCCGAAGACTCTCACCGGAATCGGGCGCCGCGGTTTACTCGCAATCTCCTTGCCGACACAACCGGTCGAGGTTGGCAAAAAGGGGGTTATGCATAACCAACTTAACGAATTGCGACAGTTATTCGATTGTTTGCAGTTTTTGCAGCTGTCACGGCAAACGCGCCCGGAAAAATCCCCGGCAGGCACCTCGCGGGGAACACGGAGTTTCACCAGAAAAGCTGCCATCAGATGTCAGCTTTGCCGGCTGTGAAGGCTGTGATCGTTGGTCGCACCACACCGGATCAGAGTTTTAGCGCAACAGAAGTCGCCACCGCTATTTTGTACAGAATATCCGTGATGCTGGTAGCCAGCTGCAGGTTTTTTGTCGGTGCTTTCGGCAGCACAATCAGCTCATCACCAGCGTCGACACGCCCTGAGTCAGCTTCAACAACCCTTCCGTCCTGTTTCACGAGCAGCACCAGACGAGTGTTGGCATTATTGGAAAACCCGCCCGCCTGTTTTATGTAATCAGCTGTACCGGCACCTGACTGCCACAAAAAAGCTCTCGGCAATCTGACTTCACCGGTCACCAGTACCGTGGGAGAGTTTCGCGGTATGACAATAGTGTCGTCATTTTCCAGGGCAATATCGGCGACTTCCCCGCGACTGGACACCACCAGCGTGCCATGCGGTTCGACATGCGTCATTTTATTCACAAAGTCAGATATCAGCTGCGCTTCCTGCGCACGTATTCTCGACTCGCTGTCAGTGCTTGAGGAGGCGGTTAGAAATTCTGCCTCAAGACGCCGCAGACTTTCCTGTATCGATATTTTCTGTCTTTCAGCAATGCTCCGGCGCTTCATATAGATACTTCGATACGCACTCATTTCAGGGTCAACTTCGATAAGATCCAGCACCTGCCTGAGCGTTGCCCGACGATTTACCGTCATTGCCGAAGGGCCGGAGTGTATGCCACTGATGTTAATCGTTATATTTTTTTCATTCAGATCTGATTTGAAAGTGAGGACATCCCCATCACTGATTGTCATATCCGCAAGTGTATCCACGGTGACATAGTCAAATACACTTTCTCCACCGTTTACCGTGCTGATGGCCGCGTGAGTAACACCCGCCAGTGGCGAGGCCAGCTCGATGACACTTTGCGCACTGATACCGGTTTCAGCAAACTCAAAGCGGTAGGGTTTCGCGACCTCTCCCTGTACATAGACCGTATTCATTAAAGGCTTGATCACAATAGCATCACCGTCTTTGAACACGATGTCAGTTATTTCCCCGCGTTGAATAAAGTGATAAAGATCCACCGTCGCGATAACCGCAGAGTCACGAATCACCTGAATTTTACGGAAACTACCACTGCGCTCGTCGATACCACCGGCTTTGTCGATAAAGTGCAGTATTGAGCTGGTAGGCATGCCTGAGTATTTACCCGGCTTTTGTACAAAGCCGGTAACATACACATCGGCAGTCTGGGCAGTCAGCAGATTGGTATAGACTTCCACATCCCGGGTATACACCTTCGAGATCGCATTTTTTACTTTACTGTTTACCGAGCGGTTAGGCACACCGGCCAGACGCACCGGGCCCACATCGGGAATAAAAATATTGCCCTGCGTATCCACCACCTGAACTGACTCAAAGGTTGTGGCGCCCCAGATACGAACCGAGATTCTATCACCGGTACTTACGAGGTAATTTCCATTCAACCCGTCACTTTCAGACACCCCGAATCCACCGGAAAACAAGGTATGGCCGAAAGGTTTTAGTGAGCTTCGTATCTCGCTCAGCTGATCACTCTCACCGGTTTCCAGCAAACTACTGCCGGGGTTTTCGATGACGGGCGTCTCAATAGACCCCACCTGCTGACCGGATGCTGTGTTTATCATAAACAGCATGCATAAGGCCATATAGACCTTACCTGTTCTTTTGATATTAACTGGCAAAATCAATATGCTCCCTGACCGCTGCACGGCACAGTGCAAATATGGCATACAGCAATAAGCTGATAAGTACTGCGCTGATAGCATCCACCAGTCTAGCCGGCTCGGTAGATGACGTTGGCAAATTCGGCTTCACAAACATTTCCAGATACTGCTTTTTTTGCTGCGACTCAGCGCGTGCCGATTCCAGTGCCAGCAAAGCCGATGCATAGCGCTGACGCGCCAGCTCCTCTTCGACCAGCAGCGGCTTGTAGTCTTCCAGCAGCTGCCCCATGCCCTGTTCTCCAGACACCGTGATTTTCTGCCGTTCGCGCTCAAGCTGGGTAGTCAGTCCTGAAATACGATTTTTAATGGATCGCATCTCGGCTGAGGACTCCCGCAGGTAGGCAGACTTTTCTGCAAAAAGTGCCTGCGACTCGGCCAGCTTCGCCTCAAGTGACGCTATCACGCTCAAAATAGAACTCGACTCAACAGTGGGGTCAAGC
>JAHDHK010000159.1:12499-13144 GCA_020631335.1 Chromatiales bacterium | reverse complement strand
CGCGACCTGATGTACGGCCTGGTCGTGCAATCCGGTAACGATGCCAGTGTCGCACTTGCCGAGCACATCGGTGGCAGTGAAGAGGGATTTGCCACCATGATGAATGAGATGGCAGCGCGTCTGGGTATGAATGACACCAGTTTTGCCAATGCCACCGGATTGCCGTCGCCGGAGCACTACTCGACAGCGCGGGATATGGCAAAACTGGCCACAGCCGTCATCCGTGATCATCCCTCACATTATCGTTTGTACTCTGTCAAAGAGTTCGAATATAACGGAATCAAGCAGAAAAACCGCAACACACTGCTGCTGAGAGACTCCACCGTCGACGGTATTAAAACAGGTCACACCGAGGCGGCCGGGTATTGCCTTGTGGCTTCTGCCAAGCGGGGTGACATGCGACTGATCAGCGTGTTGATGGGAGCTCGCAACGAACAGCAGCGAAGTACTGAAAGCCTGCGCATCCTGAATTATGGCTTTCGCTTTTTCGAAACCTTCCGTTTAACTGAACCCAATATCAGACTGGGAGATGTGCAGGTCTGGGGCGGGCGCGAAGATATGGTACCCATGACGGTCGCCGATGAGCACTTTGTTACCCTGCAGTCAGGGCAGAAGAAAGCCATCAGCCGCGAATTCGATGTTTCC
>JAHDHK010000159.1:4048-12489 GCA_020631335.1 Chromatiales bacterium | reverse complement strand
GCGCTCGGGGTGGTCAGGTATAAACTGAATAAGCAGGTGATTGCCGAATTGCCTGTTGTCGCGTTACAGCCGGTTGAGCGAGGCGGTTTTTTTACCCGAACAGCGGATTCAATTAAACGTCTGATGCGGTAAAATCAGCCGATGACTGATGATCGGCCCGTACAAAACTTCCCCGATACTTACTCCATTAAAGCAGTAGGTAAAGGCGACAGCGACTTTGAGAAATTTGCATTGTCTGTGGTCGAAGAAATTATTGTCGAAAAGCAAAGTATTACTCATTACACCCGACCCAGTCGCAATGGTAAGTACCTTTCGGTAACGATCTCATTTACCGCCACAGATCAGCAGGAGCTGGATCAGGTATTCGAGCAAATGAGCGCCCAGGAAAGAGTTGTCTGGGTGCTGTAGCGTAAACACCCGTTTAGCCTTGTGAGGCTGTTTTTAAAGTCCTTGCTCTTGCGGTTAATAAGTCCCATAAATCACCTTGTCGAGCGCGTGGCTGCCCGTCAATTTTGAACTCGCTGACGCTCGGTATTTCTTTTAAAACCCGAAAGAGTAATCAGTCGCTTGGTGCTTTACGGTGGCTTCCTGATCATGATCGTTACGGTTCGTGGTAGGCTGAAAATGACGGGGTGCAAACAGTCCGGTCGCCGATAACAAATCACCCGGTTGTTCTGATCGGCGCTACACTTTTTGTTCTAAAACGCTGAATCCAACATACTGCTAGCCGGCTGCACTTAATACGGCGCATTATTTCTGGCATTGTCTGAATCAAGAATGGCTGCAATCAACATTCGTCAACTCGGTATGGTGGACTACCTGCCCACGGTTTCCCGCATGAGGGAGTTTACTGATGCCCGCGAGCAATGTACTGATGACGAGCTGTGGGTGTTACAGCATCCGCCGGTTTTTACGCTGGGACAATCTGCAGATCAGTCGCATGTGTTGCGCGCCGGTGACATAGCTGTGGTACAAACCGACCGGGGCGGACAGGTGACTTATCACGGTCCGGGGCAACTGGTGATCTATGTGCTGGTGGATCTGAAGCGGCGCGGTCTGGGTGTGCGCACGATGGTGCAAACGATGGAAAATGCGGTGATCGAACTGCTGGAGGCGCAACAGATTGCTGCTGTCAGCCGTCGGGATGCGCCCGGTGTTTATGTTGACGGAAAAAAAATTGCAGCACTGGGCCTGCGTGTGCGGCGGGGCTGTACTTTCCATGGATTGTCGCTCAATGTCGATATGGATCTTGCTCCTTTCAATGACATTAATCCCTGCGGCTATCAGGGATTGGCAGTGACGCAGTTGAAAGATGAGGGAGCGGCACTTACTGTTGAACAGGCGGGTGAGCGACTATCATCCATCCTATGCGATCACCTCACTCCTACCGTGAAGGCAACCCAGTGACCGAACGAGATACTGCTCAACAGAAAATTGCACAGATACCTGTGGTGACTTCCGGTAACAAATACACGACACCCCAGGGATTCAACGCCATTAAAGACGGTGTTAAATCAGCGCGGGGTCAAAGTGAAGGCGCGCAGCGAAAGCCTTCCTGGTTGCGCGCCAAAGTGCCCGGCGGCGGCAAATTCAATGCGGTTCGCGAAAACGTTCGCGAACATCGCCTGGCAACAGTTTGTGAGGAATCCAAGTGCCCGAATATCGGCGAGTGCTGGACCGCCGGGACCGCCACCATCATGGTGATGGGGGCGGTATGCACGCGGGCCTGCCGCTTTTGCTCTGTGGATACCGGCAACCCTAACGGGTGGCTTGATCCTGAAGAACCTCAAAATACAGCGCGTTCTGTGGAGCTGATGGATCTGCAATATGTTGTCATCACATCGGTGGATCGCGACGATCTTGCAGACGGTGGTGCGGCGCATTACGCGGCCTGCGTTCGAGCTATTAAAGCGCTTCGGCCTCAAACCGCCGTGGAAGCGCTTACACCGGATTTTGATGGCAGACAGGATCTGGTTGAGCTTGTGGTTGATTCCGGGCTGGAGGTTTTTGCGCAAAACGTAGAAACAGTAGAGCGGTTAACCCATCCGGTGCGAGATCCGAGAGCGGGCTATCAGCAGACTATTGATGTGCTGCGCCATGCCAAGCAACATCGCCCTGACGTCATTACTAAAACCAGTTTAATGCTGGGGCTGGGTGAGACTGAAGCTGAAATACTCGCCACTATGGATGATTTAAGAGACGCATCAGTCGACGTACTGACGATGGGGCAGTATTTAAGACCGACAAAAAATCATTTGGACATAGAACGCTATGTCACACCGGATGAATTTAACCGCTACAGAGAGCTCGGGCTGGCGCGTGGATTTATGGAGGTGGTATCCGGCCCGCTGGTGCGTTCGAGTTATCGTGCCGAAAGAGTACTGGAGCTGAATAACGTCGGCTTATAGGCGTTGCGTATTCGCTGTGTTGCTAAGCCAAACAGCTTGCGCCGCTGCTATCAAGCGGCGCATTTTCAATCACAGCGTTTAAATAATCTGTCAGCTAATGCGGCTAAGACAGAGCCTGTTCTATATCCGAGATCAGATCATCCAGATCTTCGATCCCGACTGACAGTCGGACCAGTCCGTCATCAATGCCCAGTTCAGCGCGTTTTTCAGCGGGCACCGACGCGTGCGTCATGATACCCGGATGTTCTATCAAGCTTTCTACACCACCGAGGCTTTCGGCCAGCGCAAAAATCTCTACTTTTTCCAGAAACTTCTTTGCCGCCGGAAGTCCGCCCTTAAGCACAACCGTTACCATACCGCCCGGGCCATCCATCTGTTTATTGGCCAGTGCGTGTTGCGGGTGGCTTTTCAAACCAGGGTAGTACACTTTCTCAACGCCACTATGTGCTTCAAGATAGCCTGCGACCTCCATCGCGCTTTCGCAGTGACGCTGCATACGCAGGGAAAGTGTCTTCAGACCGCGTAAGGCAAGGAAGCTATCGAAAGGTCCCTGAATTGCGCCGACAGAGTTTTGTAGAAATGTCAGGCTCTCTTCCAGTTCGGTGTTATCGCCGACCACCAGTACCCCGCCCACCATATCGCTGTGGCCGTTGAGGTATTTAGTGGCGGAATGCATGACCAGATCGAAGCCGAACTCCAGCGGACGCTGGATATACGGGCTGGCAAACGTGTTGTCACAACAGCAGAAAATTCCATGCTGCTTTGCAATGCCTGCTATCTGTTCCAGGTCGGAAAGTTTCAGCAGCGGGTTGGTTGGCGTTTCAACCCAGATCATGCGGGTTTTGTCGGTGATGGCTGCTTTTAGCTGTTCTATGTCCGACAGGTCTACCAGTGAGAAATCCAGCCCCTGAGAGCGGCGTCGAACGTTTTCGAACAGGCGGTATGACCCGCCATAAAGATCGTCCATTGCAATGATGTGATCACCGGGTTTGAAGTGATCGAGCAGGGTTGACAGTGCAGCCAGACCAGACGCAAATGCAAAGCCGCGATTGCCGCTTTCCAGGTCGGCGATGCATCTTTCATAGGCCATTCTGGTGGGGTTCTGTGAGCGGCTGTACTCGTAACCCTGGTGCACACCGGGACTGGATTGCACGTAAGTAGAGGTCGCATATATCGGCGGCATAATGGCACCGGTCGACGGGTCGGGCGACTGGCCTGCGTGAATGGTGCGCGTGGTAAAGCCGCGTCGATTTTTCAGCTGTTTGCTCATCGTTCGGTCGCTACGGATAAAACCACACAGTGTAGCGGATTTAAGCCGTCATACGGGCAAAAAAAAGCCCTCTACGGGAGAGGGCTTTTTTAACAACTGGTTTTAATTTACAGGTGACCGATTACCCGTCTTCGTTGATCTGGGAGACGAGCTCTGTGAGCACCTGCGGCGCTCGATCGTGGTCTACCTGGCAAGTGCCGGCAGCCATGTGTCCGCCTCCGCCGTAGCGCAGGCAGAGCTCGCCGACGTTAGTCGCAGAGTCACGTTTTAAAATCGATTTGCCCATGGCAAAAACGGTATTCTGCTTCTGGAAGCCCCACATCTGGTGGATCGAAATATTGCACTCCGGAAACAACGCGTAAATCATAAAGCGGTTGGTTGGATAGATGGTTTCTTCGTCACGAAGATCCAGCACGACCAGATTTTTATGGACTGTGGCACAGCGTTTAATCTGTTCGCGAGCTTTGCTTTTGTAGCTTTCGTAGAGTTCGATCCGTTCAACTACATCCGGCAGTTGCAGAATCTCTTCAATGGTGTCGGAAGCGCAGTGATCGATCAGCTGCATCATCAAATCGTAGTTCGAAATGGTGAACTCTCTGAATCTGCCCAGACCGGTCCTTGCATCCATTAAATAGTTCAAAAGTGCCCAGTCGGTTGGCTCGAGTATTTCGCTGCGGACATATTGCGCCGAGTCTGCCTTATCGACTGCGTCCATCATTTCTTTCCACGCCAGTGGGAAGCTCTCTTCGCCGCCATAGTAGTCGTAAACAACCCGGGCAGCCGAAGGGGCCTCGGCGTCTATAATGTGGTTGTCGTGTGCGCCGTTGCGCAGCGTCTCACTATGATGGTGATCGAACGCCATATGGCAGCCCGACACATACGGCAGGTTAGTGGTGATATCGTTTTCGGTGATTTCGATTTTTCCATCCTGCATGTCTTTCGGATGGACGAACTTGATGTCCTCGAGTATTCCGAGGTGTTTTAATAACACCGCGCATACCAATCCATCGAAATCGCTGCGGGTTATTAGACGATACTGTCGGTCCGTGTCGGCCGACTTTTGAAGTGCCAGGCTCATACTTTCTCCGTTCGCCAGCTTGGGTGGCTGTTGTTATTCTGACGCTGGATAGCGGCAGAAAATCGACCCGCTTGAGTCAGAATCAGGATTTTGTATCAATCGGTAGCGCAGGATCAGCCTGCTGGCTGACGGCGGGCTATGGGCATGAAAATTTCACAAGTGACTGATCCGGTTGCCTCCCGGCGCTTTAGATGGTCGAATACTGCTTCCTAAGTTAATGGATTTCTAATGCAACCGAACCAGGATTATTTGGTCCGACATTAGAGGTGTCGCGCAATCCAGGGTTATGGGGTCGGGCAGGGTGATGACGTCCCCCATACACCCTTTGAACAACGAGAACAGCACATGTTTGCATCCTTTTTTCCATCGCCGAAAAAATTTCTGTGGTCGGCAATTGCCTGGTTTTTCGTCAGTCTCGGTTTGTGGTACGGGCTGTTCGACGGCATGGCAGAACAGTTCAGTCTGATGCGTGAATCGCTTCCTGAGGAAGAGGGAGTTCGCCCGCCATTCCTGAATCCGGATAAGGTCTGGCTCTATCAGTATATTGTCGGTGTAACCGCTCTGTTTTGTGTGTTTTGGTTTTTTATGGAGCGCAATCGCTGGTACTGGTGGGCTGTGTGCGGCAGTGCACTGATACTCCTGGTTACGTACTTTCAGGTTCAGCTGGGTGTGTACATTAACAACTGGTACGGGGATTTTTATGATCTGATTCAACTGGCGTTATCAGAACCCGGGGTGAGCAATATCACGCTGGAAGACTTCTACAGTCGGTTACTTACCCTGGTGTACATTCTGGTACCTAATATTATGATATTGGTGCTCTTTCATTACTTTACGCAACACTATGTGTTCAGATGGCGTACTGCGATGAACAGCTACTACATGGATCACTGGAACAAGCTACGCAATATTGAAGGTGCTGCACAGCGGGTACAGGAAGACACCATGAGGTTCGCCAGTATTGTGGAAGGGCTTGGTTCTGCTGTGATTAGTTCGATTATGACATTGATCGCTTTTCTGCCTCTGCTCTGGACGTTGTCAAAGCAGGTTACCGAACTACCACTGGTGGGCGCGGTGAATGGATCACTTGTGTTTATTGCGCTGCTCTCAGCGGCATTTGGTACGGTATTGCTGGCTGCAGTGGGATATCGTCTTCCAGGTCTGGAATTCAACAACCAAAAAGTCGAAGCAGCGTATAGAAAAGAACTGGTATACGGTGAAGAC
Source organism: Chromatiales bacterium (assembly GCA_020631335.1). Lineage (GTDB taxonomy): Bacteria > Pseudomonadota > Gammaproteobacteria > Granulosicoccales > Granulosicoccaceae. Next base: position 6,509 of record JAHDHK010000159.1, on the reverse strand, counting down.
AACGCTGAGCGCGCAAGCCCACCCTCAGTTGAGGAGTTGTTTGGATATGTGCGAAACAACTACTTTAAGCTTTATTTTAACTATCTCTATTTCAACGTATTCAGATATGCATACTTACAGGGTGCGAACTTTATCCCGCTTATCGCGCTGGGTCCTACCTTTGTTGCAGCCGGGATAACACTGGGTACCTATCAGCAAATCAACAATGCGTTTTCAAAAGTGGAAAACTCATTTCAATTTTTGGTCAATTCCTGGACAACCATTATCGAATTGATGTCAATTCATAAGCGACTGATCGCTTTCGAATCGCGAATTGACAACTCTGATGAGTCATTGCCGGGTTCCGAACCCTCTTACGGAACATAAAAAAACAGCGAGGCTCAGGTTTACAGGGATAACCGGCCTCGCTGAACAGGGGGTGGTATGTGCTCTAGCACGGCCCCACTGTAGTGGTGTAACACTTAACCCGGTCTGAATTGCAGTCCGGGCCCTTCAGCCGTGCACCGCACTGGCTATATTTTTTGGAAGTTGCGTGCGGCTTCAGTCGCGGCCAGTCAGAAATAGTGTCTTGGAGGGAAGTCATAGCCGCGTAGCTCGTGGCCATCGCTGTGTGCGGGTGAAAACTGTTGCTGAAAGTAGCCGGGCAAAGTTTCTTTTTCATACACCGGAAGAAACTGACAGCCGGATAACACTAAAGCAAGTAAAGCGACAGACAATTTTTTCACCGTAGGGCCTCTGTTGGTTTTTTACCACTCTACTGGAAGTCCGCAGGCATTTCTATCGCAGGCAATACCTGCTTCAGACTGAGATCCTGATTTCCAAAAAAATTGTTGTTTTGCCAAATAACCGACATTTGATGGCCGGTCGTTTGCTTATTGGTCAGGGTGCGTGCAGGCACCCGACTGACAACGAGAACAACCATAACGCATGACGGCAATCGAGAACACTTCACGTGAATTTTCAGACAGCGCACTGATGCTGTCTTACAGTGCTGGTGACGAGCAGGGCTTTGAGCTCCTGTACAAGCGCCACAGGAACGCTGTATTCCGGTTTTTCTATTTTGGCACTGGTGGTGATGAGGTGCTGGCCGGAGAGTTGTTCCAGGATGTATGGATGACTGTGGTAAGAGGACGTAAGCGTTATCACAAAGACATCAGTTTCACCGAATGGCTGCATCATGTGGCGTGGGCGCGGTTGTACGATCACATCAGACTACACCCGCAGCCATTGCAGACAGTTGATGAAACCGCTCCTGAGTCTCTTGGGGCCAATGTCGTGACACTTCATCCGAAAAGTAACGGCGAAGACGTTGACCTGCTCGAGCAACTCAAGCGGCTAACTGAAGAACATCGGGAAATTGTTTTACTGCGCTACTGCTTTCGAATGAGTTATACCGATATTGCGCACTTTCTGGATGTGGCGCGCAGTTCTGTCAGCCGGCTTCATCGCGAAGCACTGGTGAGTTTGCGAAAAGATAAATCGGAGGTTTGCTGATGGGTGAAGTAATCAGTATTTCCCGGGTAAGTGATGTCGATATTTTTTCGCAGTTCGATGCTCACTGTCCGTCGATTCCTGAGGAAATAGATTCACGTATTCCCAGGAGTGCCCGCAAGGCTGTTGATAACAATATTCGCAGCGATCGACCTCATCATTTCCGCAATCACTGTGTGATTCTGGTGGTGTTGTCGGTAGTCGTGCTGGCGGCAGTAAAACTGGCGTCCAGTGCAATTGCCAGGCAAACAACAACAGGTCAGGCGGAAATTGCGCAGTCGAATACAGATTTCAGGCATCACAAAGACACCTGGCAGGCGCAGATAAAGTCAATGGAAAATCACCCGGCCTACCTCCGCGTCATTGAAGAAAAGCGCTTGTTCGCGCAACAGTATATCGACTGAAAGGCACTTCTAATGCGCGGAACGCCGGCGGATTGCTGAGATAGTATTTCCGGTCCGGCTGAAGTTCATCTGATTGTCAGTCATACAGGCCAAACCTGAACGCTTCCTGGATGTACATTCCGTAGTCCTTAGTCTGTCGAATTGTTGTTTAAGGTTAGCTACACTACCGCCGTTAGCCTGAATATAACTCGATTAGTCGTAGCAGTACGTCGGTCGGTGACAGCTATGGTAGGAAGAATCACATTTTGCATTGCAACGGTGCTGTTTCTCAGCTCGTTATTTATGCCGGCAGTTCTGGTAGGGCAAGAGCGCCATTTGACCGGGCTGCAGACCTTCATCTATACGTTGCGCTACGGCACAGCTAATGTCATCGGTGCCGGATCGATCACCGACTTTGTTGTGAACTTTATCGCCCTGATAGCCTCTGGTGCTAATTTCGTGTTTGTTTTCTGGGCTATGCTGGTGCTGACACCCACACGCATAACCTCCTTGCGCTGGTTCTGGTGGATAAGCCTGATATTCTTACTCGCAGCGATGTACACCGGTATTCAGGCGTTGTTTTCCGA
>JAHDHK010000159.1:0-3948 GCA_020631335.1 Chromatiales bacterium | reverse complement strand
GTGGTCACATAAGGGTGAGCCGTTACACCTGAACTTCGGTGGTGGTGAGATGCTCATTACCGAAAACACGCAGGTAACGTTCTACTTCAGAAGCCGGGCCGGTTGCCTTGGCCAGATTATCAGACAGTTTAACGGTTGGATTGCCAGCAGCCTCGGTCACCTTGCACACTACTGAAAATGCACTGAGTGTGTCGTTACGGTAGGGTGCGCAATCCCTGAAGTCATTAGTCAGATTCGTACCCCATCCGAAACTGGTTCGAACTCTGCCGTTAAAGTGATTATAGGTAGACTCAATGGTTTCTATGTCCAGGCCATCGGAAAAAATAATCAATTTTTCCTTGGGATCTTTGCCCATTTTTTTCCACCACTGGATGATCTCTTCCCCGCCTTCAATCGGCGCTTTGGAGTCGATACGAAAACCGCTCCAGTTTGCTACCCATTCGGGCGCATCCTGAAGAAAGCCGGTTGTGCCATAGGCATCGGGTAACACGATAAGCAGGTTGCTGTCATAGGTTTTCTGCCATGACTCCAGCACGCTGAAAGGTGCCTGCTTTAAAGCTTCATCTGAATCTGCGAGTGCGGCGGCTACCATCGGTAGTTCGTGTGCATTGGTACCAATGGCTTCGAGGTCGTGATCCATCGCCAGCAGCACATTGCTTGTGCCGATAAAATTATTTCCCAGGCCTTCTTTGAGTGCATCAACGCACCAGCGTTGCCATAAAAAACTGTGTCGTCTGCGTGTGCCGAAATCGGCAATTCTTAAATCCGGCAGTTTGGCCAGTCGCAATACTTTTTCCCACATTTTTGCTTTGGCACGCGCATAGGTAACATCGACTTCAAACCGTCCCATACCTCGCATTGCTGCTCTTGAACGCAGTTCACTGATGATGGCGAGTAACGGGATCTCCCACAATGACACCTCGGACCATTTCCCATGTATGTCGATGACATACTGGCCATCGCGTTTGGCCAGTTCAAACTCCGGTAACTGATAGTGCTTCAGCCACTGAAGAAACTCGGCTTTAAACAGTCTCTCTTTGCCATAAAAAGTGTTACCGGCCAACCAGATGTTTTCTTTTTTTGTCAGTTTAACCGTGCGTGCATGTTCCAGTTGCTCGCGAAGTTCTATTTCATCAATCTCATCGGCAAGCAATACGGTTTTGCTACGATTAATCAGGGAAAAAGTGACAGGAATGTCGCGCCATTCCTGCCAGATTGTCTGCAGCATTAACAGCTTGTAGACGTCTGTATCAAGAATACTTCTGACAATCGGGTCGTGTTTAAACGTGTGGTCATACACACGTTTGGCGATATCAATATGGATCATGAACTATCTGTTCCGGGTAGGCTTAACGTTGCACCGGTGTTTGCTGAACCTCGCAGAGTCGCAGACTGTACGGGTCCGGTGCAGCCGTAGTGGCGCATGGGCGTAGCGGATTTCAGGTTGCCTTCAGGTCGATCATGCCTTTGGTTGGCGGCGGGACAATACGTTGCTTGGGGACTGCATCAAACTCAACATTTTCTACCCCGTTGTATACGAGGAAGTGTTTGCCTTTGGCTCTAGCAATCATGGTGAGTCCAAGGTGACCGGCCAGTTCGAGTCCCATATGGGTGACGCCGGATCGGGACACCAGTGCCGGTATTCCCATGAAGGCGGTTTTCATGACTATTTCGGAAGTGAGTCTGCCGGTGGTATAGAAAATTTTATCTTCTCCACTGACGCCTTCAAGCCACATATGTCCGGAGACAGCGTCAGCGGCGTTGTGACGGCCGACATCTTCCACGTGAATAAGCGATTCAGTGCCGTGACAGAGACCGCAACCATGTACTGCTCCGGCGCTGCGGTAGATGTCGTTCAGTTTGCCGACTTCTCTGATCAGCTCGTATAGCTGAGACTGCTTAATAGAAGCAGCGGGCAACTGCACCTCATAGAGTTTGTCGATAGTGCAGCTGAATACGGTGCCCTGGCCGCAACCACTGGTCACGATTTTCCGGCTCAGTTTTTCCTGCCAGTTATCTATACCGTTTCCGCTTTGCGTTTCCACTACCACCAACTCACGATCCCAGTCTACGTGCACTGATTTAATTTCGGTGATGTCTGTGATCAGTTGCTGGTTGCGTACGTACCCGAGTGTCAGCGCCTCGGGTTGCGAGCCCAGTGTCATCAGCGTCACTATCTCTGTGTCATCGATGCGGATAGTTAACGGGAACTCACCGGGAATGGATTGTTCCGACTTTTCACCATACTCATTGACCACCTCTACCGGGTGAGTCGGTCGCAAACCGGACTGGCTCATCACCGGTCGGTATAAATCCCCTGAAGCTGTCATGCCCACTGTAATTTGATCTACCTGGTTGGTTCGCCGGGTTCTGTTCAACCGGCAATTCATCTAAGCAATATGGGCATCATACCGACTGTCAACTGCGCTGGCATCAGCGATTGTGCCTATTGCGAGATACAGCACCCCGAAAATCAGTGTGTCCCGGTCGTCAGTGCATGTGCCGGGTTGCCGGTGCTGGTCGTGTATTGAGGCGCACTGTGGTCTTATTTTTCCGAATTAAGGGCTGATCACAGATATACTGGTCGTTGGCGAAGAGAATTATCGAGGAGTTATTTTGTCGAACGAGCCTTTGGTGGAACGTCGGCCCGCGCCCTCATTTAATGTGGGTGTGTTGCTTGAGCGAAAGCTCAAGGTGCTGAAAAGCGGTATGGCAATTCCTGATTGGTCAATTGCGGAGCTGCTTTTGTACACAGCAGCGAATGCCGGTGTGCGGCAAAAGACCACCATCGATGATGCACCCGATTGCAGGCGGTTCCTATGGACAGGCTTTGAACTCAATTTTTATCGTGATGGCGGCGAGAGCTACTGGCATACCCTTGTCGGCGAACAGCAGGAGGTTTTTGCCGTGTGTCAGGATGACGAGGACGACGAGCTTGCGCCGATTCTCGTGACAGCGGATTACGATGAAGCGATGGCGTATCAGGAAGCGGACGATACCGTGCTGTCTACCCCGATGCCGCCTGTGATCTATCAAACACTTGAGCGCTTCGTGCTGGAAAACTATACGCCGGAACAGAAAAAGCGCCGCAAGAGAAAGGACTGGCACAGCGCTGGTGCAGTCGATGAGCCCTTTGCCCGACACCCTGACCACAAATAGGCCGAAGCATGTCAGATGAGGACGTAAACAATTCCGGATTTCTAAGACGATGGTCGCGCCGCAAGCAGCAACTGGTTCAGGAAAGCGTTGACATCCCCGTTGCCGACCCGGCTGAGGGCAACCTACCGCAGGTGCTGCCCGTATCACCGGGTGGTGGGATTCCGGCCGATGACCGGCGCACGGACAGCGACAGTGTCGATATCGAGGAACTTCAGACAGAAAAACAGCTGCCTGCCAGTGAGTCCCGGCACGAGAAAGCGCTGACAGACGAGGATATGCCGGCAGTGGACACACTCAACGCAGATAGTGACTACAGCCCGTTTTTGTCCGAGGGCGTGAGCAAGGAGTTGCGTAATCTGGCCTTGAAGAAGCTGTTTTTCAGCGGGAAGTTTGCAGCGCGCGACGGACTCGATGATTACGATGATGACTTTACCCGGTTCGAACCGCTGGGAGACACGATTACATCGGATATGAAGTTCCACGAGCGTCGTAAAGAGCGCGAAAGACTCGCAAAACTCGAAGAGGAAGAAAAACAAAGGCTCGCTCAACAATCATCTGAAGAGGAGGCCGATGAAAACGAACAGGAAGCCAATGAAGCGCTGGATAAGCAGCGGGCAGATGACGCAGAGTTGGCGGAATCTGAAGCCGGAGATCAGAAGATTAACCACGAAGATCAATTGCCCGAGGTGCCGGTAATAACAGAGCCGGCAGCTGGATCGATGATTAGCGACGCACAAACCGCAGAACAGAGAGGTGGAGCCTTAGGCGCAGGTGGTGGCAAGCTCACAC
>JAHDHK010000158.1 GCA_020631335.1 Chromatiales bacterium | reverse complement strand
CTCGTAGTGCCATGGAATGGCAATCGAAAAACGGCAGGGATGCCACGCCCCACATGCCGAGCGCAGCGAGTGAAACACACGCCAAGCGCAGCGAGCGAATAAACAGCCGAGCACAGCGAGTGAAACACATGCCGTGCGCAGCACACCCCCAAAACCAACCCCCTACGCCACTTCAAAAAGCGCCGCCGCCCCCATGCCACCACCGACACACATACTCACCACAACATACTGAGCACCACGACGCTTGCCTTCAATAAGCGCATGGCCGGCGGTACGGGCACCGGTCATGCCGTAAGGATGGCCGATGGAGATGGCACCGCCATTCACGTTGTATAACTCAGGATCAATCTCCAGATGATCGCGGCAGTACAAACACTGAACGGCAAAGGCTTCGTTGAGTTCCCACAGACCGATGTCTGAGACCTTCAGTCCGTGTTGTTTTAACAGTTTGGGTATCGCGAAGATGGGGCCGATCCCCATTTGCTCGGGTTCGGTGCCGGCGACCGCCATACCCCGGTAGATTCCCATCACGTTTTCACCGCGCTGCTCTGCCAGTTTGCGATCCATCACCACACAGGCAGACGCGCCATCGGATAACTGACTGGCATTGCCAGCAGTGATACAGCCACCTTCAATGACCGGGTTTAATGATTGCAGTCCTTCGAGTGTGGTTTCAGGGCGATTGCCTTCGTCTTTGGTGATGGTCACTTCTTTAAAGCTTTCTGCTTTGGTTTCTCTGTCGACAATTTTTTGTACTGCGGTTATCGGTACGATTTCATCGTCGAATAAACCCGCCTGTTGTGCTGCTGCTGTGCGTTGTTGTGAAGCAAACGCATATTCATCCTGTTGCTCTCTGCTGACGTTGTACTTGTCCGCGACATACTCGGCGGTTTTCAGCATTGGCATATAGGCGTGTGTCTGATGCGCAATGACATTGTCATCCATGTCTTCTGCCACCCAGCCGAGATATTGGTGCTGTACTCTGGAGATGTTGTCCTGGCCACCGGCGACACAGACTTTCATGCCATCGACCATAATCTGCCTGGCTGCTGTGGCAATGGCCATTAAACCCGATGAACATTGCCGGTCTATCGTCTGTCCCGAGGTGGCTGCCGGCAGACCGGCGGCAAACGCTGCTGTGCGGGCCAGATTGTTGCCGGCGGTACCGCCGGTGAGCACCGTGCCGATCAGCACATCGTCAATCTCTGCAGGGTCTACTTTGGTGCGTTTAACCGCATGATCAATGGCGTGGGCCATCAGGGTGGGGGATTTGATATTGTTTAATCCCCCTCTGAATGCTCTGCCGATCGGGGTGCGTGCAGTGGATACGATCACGGCTTCAGTCATGTGAATCTCCGGAAATAGCGCGTTTATTTTGAATACAGATGAGTATTGATATTGCTGTCGACGCTATTGTAGCGCGAACGGAACCGCGCACTCATGGCTGAAGTGACAGTCTCGGTTTTCTGGTCACGCCCGAGGGCAGGGTGACGGTAATGCAGGCGCCCTGCGGGTTCTTATTGGCAAGCGACAGTTCACCACCGTAGCTTTCGATAAGCTCGCGGCAGATCGCAAGGCCGAGTCCCTGTCCCTCGCGGTGTGTGTCTGCCCGAACCCCCCGACCGGTCACATGTTCAAGCAGGTGTTCAGGAAATCCGGGGCCGTTATCTTCAATGGTTATTCTGGCCTTATCCTGTGAGTCGGTGCAGCGCAGCTCAATTTCAGTAGCGCCGTATTTACAGGCGTTTTCCAGCAAGTTGCCCAGAATCTCCATCAGATCGCCTTCCTCGATACGAACGCTCTGCTGATCATCAATATGATTGATGAATTGAACGTGCTGTTGATGGAATACCTTGCCCAGCGAGCGGGTGATTTTTCCGAGCGGATTATTGAGTGCAATAGGAGGGGTTAACAGCCGTTGGGTACCGGCATCCGCACGTTTGATGTGATAGTCCACAATCTGCTGCATACGATCTGCCTGTCTGTGTAGTTCGTGGTCATGGTTATCCCCTGTTTTAAGATTTCTCAGTACGCTCAGCGGCGTTTTTAAACTATGTGCAAGATCATCAAGTGTGTGGCGGTATTTCTGACGTCGCCCGCGTTCACTGGCAATCAGCGCATTCAGACGATTGGCCATCGGGTGCAGTTCACGGGGGACGTCCGATGGCAGTTGTTCGCGCTGGCCGTTTTCGATTTCATCGAGCTGATCGGATATGCGCAGCAGCGGGTTGAGTCCCCACGCCAGTACGATCGCAATGCATGACAACAGCAACACACCCATGCCGGTCATTGCGAGCCACAGGTTGCGATTAAACTGATGGCGTTGCTGATCGAAATCGCGGCGGTTGTCAGCAGCGACAAACTGATAGAGTTTGACATCACCGTCGGGCATTAACCATTCGACGGCAAAGCGCAGCATAAAGAGCTTGCCCATGCCCTCATGTGCTTCGGTGGTGAACTTCCATTGTCCGATTTCGCCTTCACTGCTGGCTGGCAGTGCGCTGGTCAGTGACGGCGAGCGCCAGACCTGATGCAGGGTGTTATCTCTGATTTCTGCATAGGTGCCGGATAGCGGCTGGCGCAAAAGTGCGTTGGGCAGGTCGATATAGGGGATTTCAATGGCACCGCCGCTGGTGACTCTGGTCACGCCCAGCAGGCCGTAAATCTGCCCCTGCATGCGCTCAAAGCGTGCCTGTTCGGCACGCTGATCAACGGTGTGAATAATTGCCAGTGTACTGAAGCTGATGAACAGCGCCATCACCAAGGCTGCTGCGAGCAGCAGTCTTACAGAGATGGAATTCATGCGTCGGCGGCGTTTTCACCACTGTTTGCGCGTTCAAGTGCGAACCGGTAGCCTCGACCGCGCAATGTCTCGATCGGGTTCAGGGTGCTTTCCGGGTCGATTTTTCGTCGCAGCCGTCGTACAAATACTTCCAGTACATTGGTGTCGCGTTCGGTATCTTCCTCGTACAAGTGGTCGAGCAGTGCCGGTTTTGAAATGACCTCGCCTGCGTGAATCGCAAGGTATTCGAGCACTTTGTACTCATAGGCTGTCAGGCTGATTATTTCATCACCTACGGTAACTCGTTGCTCGCGGGTTTCTATTTTCATCGAATCGAAGTCGAGCAACGGGTGCGCCCATCCCCCGACTCTTCGCAACAGTGCGCGAATTCTGGCGAGTAGTTCTTCCAGATGAAAAGGCTTGCCCAGATAATCATCTGCACCGGCTTCAAGCCCTTCAACCCGGTCCTGCCAGCGATCACGTGCCGTGAGAATGAGAATAGGGTAGAGGTAGCCTTCTTCGCGGATCTTTCGGATGATTTGCATCCCGTCTATGCCCGGCAGACCAAGGTCGATGACGGCCAGATTTACCGGCATTTCACGCGCGAGGTAAAGGCCCTCTTCGCCGTCTCCGGAGGCATCTATCGCAAAACCCTCCTCCTGCAGCCGTTCGACAATCTGGTGTCGCAGGGCATCTTCGTCTTCAATGATTAAAACGCGCATATTTGTTCCGTTGTCAGGCTGATTTTTGTCCTTTGACGACAATCGCTTTGACCGTGCCGTCAATGAGTATTCTGATTTCCAGGTCGGTGCACCCGTTATCCCCTTTGCGCTCGTCTACTTTGAGTACCTTGCTGCCGGCATGGTCACTCAGCACCCGGCTAATGCTGGCGTCGCGGTTGACCGGCTTGCAGTTGTCCTGTGCGTGGCACATTCCGGCAAACGAGGTGCCGGCCAGTGCTATCCAAAGTATGCTGCTCGCTGATTTGCTGATCATGGTGTGTCACTCCGCCAACTTGCACTGACAGGTGGTTGAAAAAACGGTTATGGACCGCTGCAGGGTGAATTGGTGTTGTTAAAGCGTGATTAACGACTTATACCGTGCTTCCGGTACCGAATTCTTTCGCCTCGTGTGGCGCCTGTCGCTTTTTCAACCTCCTGAAATATTCCGGTTACTTGTGGCTAACTGGTTGTTAACGGCCCGCAGGCAATGCAAACCGTCTTTTAAATTCGATATTCTTAGCGATACAGGCAGTGTTTTGCCCGCAACCGGAAAGTACCAGTCGACACTATCGTTTCAAACATCGGGGGTATATTAGTCGGTCATCGCTGACCGACAGGTTAACGGCGGCAATCTGCCAGCGTTCAGTGCAATGCTGGCCCGGGTGCCGGATTGCCGCCGATTCTGTCGACGGTTAGCGCTTAGTGGCCTGCGGATAGGGCCACTCGCACCGGAATTCTATCACCGGGGTGGTGGTCAGTGTGAGTCCGGAATGTCTGTCCGCGGTAGCGATACGTCACCGTAAATCCATCCGGCTTTTTAATCCTTTGCACATGCTCGGTGGTGGTGCAGTGTGGCCGGCTTTGCGGACGATGGTGGTTGTTATTTCTATGTTTTTTGTGTTTACGGTGGTGATTGTGATGAGTGGTGATCAGTTCACGTCGATGATGACGGCTGTTGTTGTGGTGTTGATGGCCGGCAACCAGGCCAGCGCCGATGGCAGCACCTGCCACAACAGCACCCGGGTGACTTCTGCCGTTTACAGATCGAGTCAGTTCGTGACCGATAGCACCTCCGATCACACCGCCAATGAAAACCGCTTCGGGTCGGTGACGACGCTGATGACTTTGATGGCGGGTTTGATAAGGCTGATGATAACGGGGAGCATCACAGGTGCGTTGCGGGATGCGGCGAGTCACTATCCGGTATTTCGGCTCTACGTGTATCACGCGGGCATAGTCGCGATACTTGTGCTGTCGATGGTGACCATCTCCTGCAAACGCCGATAGAGAGAAAGTACCGGCAGCGAGTAATGCGGTACCCAGGGTTAATAGCAGGCGGCTTTTCATGAGTCATGATCCAGGTTGGTTTTAGCGCATACTACTGTTGCGTGCTGAATCCGTTCTGAACCTTGTTAAGCAAGGTTAACTCCGGGTTGAATTACCTGAATGCCGGTTAACTGAACAACGGGTTAACGTGCAGGGCAATGTTGTAGCCTTTGATCGGTTTGTTTGATTGTGCTTTTCGTTTGCAGACTTCGCAAAAACGAAGTAGTGACTACAGCTTGTTTTTTATCGCCGCGGGTTTTCATGATACGCGTTTTTTATCAGCGATACGCGGTGGATAAGCCTCTACGGCGAATCCACCGTTGTATTAGTCTTATGTTAGCTGTAGTTAAAACCCTTTGCCCTGAGGGATGAAAATTTTTGTACTGAATAACCGTGAATTAACCATTCAAACCGGTGCAACTCAAGACTATTTCTTTTCAACAGCCTCAGTGGCACCGCCGGCGTCTTTCCAGCCTTTATAACCACTGTCTATATGGCAAATGTTATCAAACCCCATGTTCTGGAGCGTTAATGCAGCCAGTGCCGAGCGCCAGCCTGAAGCGCAATGCAGTACCATTTTATTGCCGCTGGCAAAGACTTCTTTGTGGTAAGGGCTGGCCGGGTCGAACCAGAACTCGAGCATGCCGCGTGGCGCATGGACGGAGCCGGGAATTTTACCTTCACGGTAAAGTTCGCGTACATCACGTATGTCAATGATGGTGACGTTATCATCATTGGCAATTTTCATTGCCTCGTCAGCGCTTATACATTCAATTTGTGCATTAGCTTCGCTAACAAGTTCTTTTACCCCTTTAATTGCCATCGTGATTTCTTCCTCCGGAATTTAATGATTTGCGATTTGCTGAAAATTGATTGGCCCGAATGCTCAAGCATTAACAAGTTATTCCAACCCGGGGCCCCGCTATTTCAGCGCTGTACTTAAAAGCGGGTGCCTTGTGATTTTAAAGAACCCTGATTATCAGCAAGGCAGTAAAGCTGCTTGATGCACCGGGTCAGCCGTCTAGTTGGCCGCGGTATCATCCACCGGGAATATTTTGGTGATGATACCCAGCCTGGGGTTATCCAGGTAGTGTAGCTGGCGGCTTCTCATGCGTCGGTCCTGCTGCATAGAGAATGACTGCGAACTGCCGCGTGGTGTGTATGCCAGTTGCGTATCAAAGTGCAGGAACCGCCCGACCCAAACTTTGATTCCACCGTAAATCGTGGCGCTGCGTGCTTCGCTTAACGGGGCCTCGATATCAGCCGGCGGCAGTGCATAACCTTTCAGAAACAGGCTGTCCGGTGTTCCTCTTTCTACATACATATCAACAGGCTCGCCCAGCGCGATTTGCATGAACGGTGCTGTCTCCTGATCGAAGTCGGGTTGTTGCCAGCCACCGTGGTACACAAGACGGTAGTTGTCTGACTGCCTTATTTTTTCGGCTTCTGCCGTCAGGCGCAGCTGGGTAAGCGGCTGAATAGGAGCACCCGGATCGGCTTGCTGCGGAATGCGTCTGGCGCCCCGGATAACCGGCAGCAGCAGCGTGTTGCTGCTGCCGACGCTGGTCGTTCTGACATGCTCGAATATAATCACTTCAACATCGTAGTTGATCGCGTGCGCCGGCAGCGCCCATGCGGTAGCGACAATGAATACGCTTATCAGTCTGATTGCTGCAGTGCGGCTAAACAGATATTTCATCATGCGGCCTTACTCATTTGAAAGTTGTCCAGTAGTTGATCGAGGTATTCGATTCGGTCTTCCGGTAATTCCAGATCGCGCTTGAATCGTAAAGTGCTCTTACCGTCGAAGGTAAATTCTGTCGGTGAGTTTTGTATCAGACTGATCAGATAGGCAGGGTCTATGTTCGGTGCGTCGTTAAACACCAGACGCCCGCCCTGACTGCCTGCTTCAAGTCTTGTGATGCCAAGCAGCTGGCAACCCAGCTTAAGCCGGGTGGCGGCAAACAGCATTTTGGTGGCGTCGGGTAAAAGACCGAAGCGATTGATCATTTCAACTTTAAGTTCATCCAGCGCGGCATCATTGCCGGCGTTCGATACCCGCTTATATAAGATAAGCCGGGTGTGTACATCGGCCACATAGTCTGTCGGCAGCAAAGCGGGTACGCCGAGTTCCACTTCTGTAGATTTAGCCAGTGGCTGATCGATGTCCGGTATTTTACCGGACTTCAACGCATCGACTGCTCTCTCGAGTAACTGCGTATACAGCGTAAAGCCGATCTCCTGGATTTGTCCGCTTTGCTCGTCGCCGAGCAGTTCACCAGCGCCACGGATTTCGAGGTCATGCGTCGCCAGCGTAAAACCGACACCGAGATCCTCGTGTGCCTCCAGTGCAGCAAGGCGCTTTTGCGCGTCTTTAGTCATGGACTTTTCAGGTGGGGCTATCAGGTAGGCATAAGCTCGGTGGTGTGAGCGACCGACGCGGCCGCGAAGCTGATGCAACTGAGCCAGACCAAGCTTATCGGCGCGATTGATGATAATGGTGTTGGCGGTGGGGACATCTATCCCGCTTTCAACAATTGTGGTGCACAACAACACATTAAAACGCTGGTGATAGAAGTCGAGCATTACCGATTCGAGTTCACGCTCACGCATTTGTCCGTGGGCGATCTGCACGGATGCCTGTGGAATGATTTCTTCAAGTTGTTGTGCAATTCGCTCTATAGAGCTGACTTCGTTATGCAGAAAATATAACTGACCACCGCGGCCAAGCTCACGCTGGCAGGCCTCTTTGATTTGTGTGTCCGACCATTCACCGACAAATGTTTTGATCGCATGGCGGTTGGGAGGCGGTGTGGCAATGATAGACAAATCACGTAAACCCGATAAGCCCATGTTCAGTGTTCTGGGTATCGGGGTTGCTGTAAGTGTCAGTATATCTACTTCTGCGCGCAGCGACTTCATGTGCTCTTTGTGGCGCACACCGAAACGATGCTCTTCATCAATAATGACAAGGCCGAGGTTTTTGTAGGTAACGCTTTTTTGAAGCAGTTTGTGAGTACCGATAACGATATCTACTTTGCCCGACGCAAGAGACTTGATGACCTGTTCCTGATCTTTGTTGGTGCGAAAGCGGGACAGGCATTCGATTTGTACCGGCCACTGTGCAAAACGATCAAGAAAATTCTGATGGTGCTGATGTGCAAGCAAAGTGGTGGGTACAAGAATCACGACCTGCTTACCGGAGTCCACCGCAACAAAAGCCGCCCGCATGGCTACTTCTGTTTTACCAAAGCCGACATCACCGCACACCACGCGATCCATCGGTTGTTCGGAACGCATATCGGCAAGCACTTCGGCGATGGCACGGCCCTGATCCGGCGTCTCTTCAAATGGAAAAGTTTCGGCAAACAGCGGGTCGTTACTGTTTTCCTGTGAGTAGGCAAAACCCTGTCTGGCAGCGCGACGGGCGTGGATTTCCAGCAGCTCTGCGGCCACATCGTGTGCTTTTTGTGCCGCTTTGCGTTTTACTTTTTGCCATTGCTCGCCGCCGAGTCGATGCAGTGGTGCGGTTTCTTCGGAGGCACCGGTATAACGACTGATCAGGTGCAGCGATGCAACAGGTACGTAGAGTTTGTCTTCTTTGGCGTAGATAATTAACAGATATTCTGTTTCGGTGCCGCCGATATCGAGCGTGACCAGCCCCTGATATCTGCCAACCCCGTGGTCGATATGCACGACCGGTGCGCCAATAGTGAGGTCTGCCAGATTGGCAATGACCGCATCACTGTCGAGAGTAACTTTGCGGCTGCGGCGATTGCGGCTGATCTGATTGCCGGTCAGTTGCGACTCGCAGATAATGGCAATACCTGCGTCTGTAGCGATCAGACCATTGTCTAACGGCGCTTCACAGATACAGTACGGACGATCGCTTTGCACAAATGCATCAAACGAGTCCACGCTGGCAACCGGTACCTGATTGGCGATCAGCATTTCCATAAAGGCTTCGCGCCTGCCGGCGGACTCGGCACAAAACAGTACGCGTCCTTCAAACTGCTGCAAAAACTCCTGTAACAGCCCCAGTGGCTGTTCGAGGCGGACCGTTATCGGGTATTTGCCGGGCGCTCTGGTGGCGAAGTTATGTTTGCCTTTGCCATCGGGAAGTTCGGCATGTGAAAGATAAATTCTCTCATGGCTTTTTAGTCTTTCGGTGACCTGTTTAGCATCAATGAACAGCTGCTCCGGTGGAAGCACCGGTCGTTCGATGTCGTGGCGTCTCTGCTCGTACCGCTCGGCAGTCTGTTCGGTGAATTCCTCCATCGCTGCCTGGCAGGACCCCGCCTGAACCACAATAGCGTCGTCACACAGATAGTCGAAGATAGTGGCCATTTCCGGCAGAAAGAACGGCATATAGTATTCAATGCCGGAGGGCACAACGCCATTGCTGACATCACGATAAATCGGGCTGCTGCGACTGGAATCGAATTTTTCTCTGAAGCGCTGCCTGAAGCGTTTGATGGCTGCCTCGTCCATCGGGAATTCACGTGCCGGCAGCATATTGACCGATTCAATTTTGTCTTCCTGCCGGGCGATCTGATCGGACGGGTCGAAGCGGAAAATAGCATCGATGGTGTCGTCGAAATAATCGAGTCGGAACGGCAGCTCGCTGGCCATCGGGTACAGATCGAGCAGTGATCCGCGCACAGCAAATTCGCCGTGTTCATGAACCTCGCTGACGTTGCGGTAACCGGCGTCTGTCAGTTGAGAACGCAGTGTGTCAAGCGGTAGTTCCTGGCCGGTGTTAAGTACCAGCGACTGCTGTGCAATATATGAGGGCGGGCAAAGTTGCTGCAGCAGGTTTGACACCGGTAGCACCAGAATGCCTTTGTTCAGCGATGGCAGCTGATACAGGGTTTTCAGTCGTTGTGAAACCAGTTCCTGATGCGGTGAGAACAGATCGTACGGCAGTGTTTCCCAATCCGGAAAGTTATAGATCGGCAGGTCTGGCGGACAGAAAAAGCGCAGTGCGTCTTCCAGGTGATAGGCGTCTGTCATTGACGGCGTGATCACCAGTACCAGTTGATTGCGTTGGGCGGCAAGCGACGAGATAGCCAGCGCATCAGCGCTGCCGTAAAGCCTGCCCCAGTGTGAAACTGACTTCTCAGGCAGTGTCAGGAGGGAATGCTGCGGCATTAAAAACCAGGGACGTTAAACCGTAAATGGTACCACACACAGCACTGCGCTTCGAACCATCTATTTGTCGTCGAAATAGGCTTCCACCTGTTTGTCGGTGGACTCGTTTTCAACGCCGCGGCGAGGGTTGGTCAGCACTTTGATGGGGTCTATGCTGGACCACAGCGGGGTAGAGGCCATGGCGCTGGCAAAGATGGCGCCTCCACGTAAGGCCCAGGCAATGAAGCCTGCAGTCGCGCTCAGCGAAACCCCCAGAGAAGCATCATTTGCCAGCTGGTAGCGCCGGCCCTGCGATTCTTCGGATTCCTGCAGGTCCTGATCCAGGCGCTTCAGCCCGTCGACGAACTGTCTGTTGCTCACTATATCGTGCGGCTTCACCGTCGGCACCTCGGTGATAATCTCGATGGTGGAGGTGCTGATGGTGACCTGCTCATTCGTCAGTGCGGTGTATTTCACCGGGCTGTGCTTCTTGACTGCCAATTGCGCAAGGACATTGTCGATGGCCTGATCCGAACGGGCGTTAAAGCTGACATCGGCAATGCGGGTTACTTCGCCGATCTGGCTTTCGGTAGACAGAATAGCTTCGGCCTGTGCCTGGCCGATTTGCGTTTCAAACTGACCGGTAAACTCCTGTGCGGAGTTTTCAGTGGACTCCTCCGCATCGACTTCCTGAGTCTGCTCGGTTTCCGGCTCTGAATCTTCCTCTTCCTCGCGCTCCGGCATGGTTTGCGGCGCCGGTGTATTGTTTTCAAAAGCGTTGCCGAGTGGCGGCTCAATAGTTACCTCAACGGTGGCGATAGCAGAGACGCCGTCCTCATTGGTTACCCGGAAGCTGAAGCGGTCTTCCAGCACTGCGCTTCCGTCGTGCCGGTACGTAAAGGTGCCGTCGGGATTAATGCTCACCGTCCCTCTTGAAGGTTGCGAGGCTACCGACACCGTCAGATCGGGATTCAACAGCAGTGAGCTCGCTGCCAGACGGTTGTTGCCGGAGGCGAGCAGGTCGCCCTGTGCTGAGTCGAAGCTGTCGCCGAACTCAAGCAGCAGTGCGTCCTGTTCAATAATCGGTGCCGGGTCGATCACTTCGTTGATCAGCAGGACAAAGCGCCCGGTCGCCGGTTGCGAATTATCTTCTCCACCGTCACTGACCTGTATGTCAAAGAAGTCTAATGAAGTCTCCGATCCATCGTGGCGGTAGCGCAGCTGATCCTGTTGCAGTGCCGTCAGTGTGAACGTTGTGCCAACAGACACCGGGGCACCGTCGAGCGTTAGGACGCCATTACCCGGTAGCCGGTTGATGCGGAAGGTTAAGTCGTCCGGTGACGGGTCATCGGCGTCAGTTGCCGATAACACATCGGTGGTCAGGGTTTCCTCGAATCCTTCATCGACGCTCAGTGCCTCGGTGATCAGCAATGGCGGATCGTTAACGCCCGGTACATCGAAGTTGATATTGTTTTCAAACGGGTCGACCACGATACCGTTGTTGTCGGTGCTGCCACTGTCCTGTACCTGAAACGCAAAACCGATATAACCGAGCCCGTAGTCATTTAATGGTGGCACATAGCTCAACAGTGAACTATCAAGATCTTCCACGGTAACTACCGTGTCAATCGTGGCCGGCACCTGATTAAACAGCAGTACACCGCTATCGGGCAGAGAAGTAATAGTCAGCGCAACAAACTCGTCACCGTCGAGTACATCGCTAAAGCCGAAGTCGGCGCGGGTAAATACATACGGGGTATCTTCCGGCGTACTCACCGTTTTGTCGGTGCCCGCCGGTGCATCACTGACATTGATAACACTCAGTATCAGTGTGTTACCGCTGGTATCTGTATCGCTGCCTCCCAGCTGATTACCACCGTCATCAACGACATGAAACGTAAAACTGTCATAGTTGGCAGCATTGACATCGGGTTCGGGTGTGAAGCGTAAATCACCCCCTGCCAGATCCGAAATACTGACAAAGTTTCCCGGTGCAACGTTGTTGCCGTCGAGCGTTAATACACCATTGACCGGCAGGGTGGCGATTCTTACCCCCAGAAAGTTATGACCTTCCGCCGGATCGGAAAAGTTAAAATCGGTTGCTGCAATGGCATAGCTGGTATCTTCGAGCAGAGTAACGCTACCGTCAGCACCCTCGGGGGCATCGTTGACACGCAGTACGTCAATGGATCGCTTCACAATGGCGCTGTCGGATATTCCGTCGCTAATAACGAATGCCAGTTCTCTCGGCAGCGCTGAAGGGTTGTCGCTATTGTTAAAGTAGGTTACTGAGCGCAACGCGGTTTCATATTCCGCCAGGGTAGCGGGCCCTGTGAGTAACAGCGTACCGGTGCTGCCGTTATAGCTGCCGCTGATGTTGATCGTCGGTGTGAATTCGAGTACATCCGCCATTGATTCGAAATTTGCCGTCAGCATGACGGTGGCCTGTTCGATGGTGGTGTTGTCAATATCTGCTATCGACAGGTTTTGTGTCACCGTGACCGGTGCGGCATTCTCGATGTAGGTCACCGGTTCTGTTTCCAGCGAAAACAGCACCGGATTATCATTGACTGCTGTGAAAGTTATGTTTCTGGTGCCAATATTACTGTTGTTGTTTCCATCGCTGATTGTATATTCGATAGTTCTGGTCAGATCGGACGGATGATCGCTGTTGTTGCTATAGGCGACCGACCGTAAGGCTGTTTGATAATCCAGTTTACTGGCCGTACCCGTGAGTTGCAGCAGACCGGCAGAGGCGTTGTAAAATCCACTGATGCCGTTTTGATCAGTAAATTCCAGAAAATCCTGTCCGATCGCAACATTACCGGTAATTTGCACTGTGGCAGATTGTAGCAGTGTGTCATCCGGGTCACTGATCAGTAGCGTATTGCTGACTGGCAGGGCAGGTGCGTTCTCTATGTAAGAGAGATTTGCAGCTTCAATGGCAGTCAACTGTGGCGGATCATTCTCTGCAACAAAGTGAAGCAGACGAGTAACCTGGTTGCTGCCAAGCGAATTGTCATTCACCGTGAACTCAATGGTTCGATCAAGGACGGACGGGTTGTCACTGGTGTTATGAAACGTCACTGATCGCAGAGCTGATTCGTAGTCTGCAATACTGGCGGCACCGGATAACGTCAGCATACCTGTTGCAGAATTGAATACCCCGTTGATACCTGCCTGGTCAGTGAACAACAGCCTG
>JAHDHK010000157.1 GCA_020631335.1 Chromatiales bacterium | reverse complement strand
GGATTCGACAATACTGGATCAGCGAGCACTTTGGATCTTTTTACTGTCATATCTTGTCATCTACGGAGCCGGGAAAGTATCACTGGATTATTTGCTGAACCGCAATAACAACGACTGAAAAAACACCTGCGACAGTGTCAGGTAGAATAGAGCGTGGCTGAGGCTCCAGTGCGTAACCCGGGGGTTTTTGTCAGCAGCTGATGTCCGGGATGGCCGTATACGGCCAGCCATGCAAATCTAACGTTGCCGGCGATAGATTTCTTGTGGAATTGTTTTAAGTGTTTGCCCCGGTTGAAGCACGGTTGGTTTGTGGCCCGTTACTCACTCGCCGGTTTGATGTGAAACAGATAATCCTCAGAGCGAATAGACTCAGCAGCAGGGTAATTAACCAGTGGTCAGTTGACCCGTTACCCGAATCTGTGACGTCTGACGGTTGTTCGGTTATCAACTGGTCAGCTCTTGAGTTATTTTCCTCATCAGTATTTGTATT
Organism: Chromatiales bacterium; assembly: GCA_020631335.1. Classification (GTDB taxonomy): domain Bacteria; phylum Pseudomonadota; class Gammaproteobacteria; order Granulosicoccales; family Granulosicoccaceae. Next base: position 12,688 of record JAHDHK010000157.1, on the reverse strand, counting down.
ATCATCTGAAGAAGGTTGCACCGGGTTGTCCTGCGTGACAACCACTGGTAGCGGTGGGCAGGAAACTTTCGCTATTGAATCCCAGCCCCAGCCATTGTTGACACTCGCATTGCTGTAATCGCAGTGGTTGCCGTTGTCACTTTGAGGCGAGGTGGGCGTGTCTGACGCTGTGGTGGCGACAGAGGCTGTAGTATCCGGTTGGTTTGAATCGGTCTCAGTCGCGTACTTTTCAGTTTCTTCCTCCGTAGAACCTGTCTCTACACTATCGTTTTGAGAAGTTTCTGATGACTCAGTGGCGTCTTGCTGTGTTTGCGTGACATCATCAGGGGTGTCGGCAATATCATTGTTTTCGGTGTCAGAGTCTGTTGGAGCACTTTGTTGCTCTGCTGTATCAGTGTTATTCGTGTTAGTGGATTCCGACTCCGACTCGTCATCTGCCTGGGCGTTGTTTGCCCCGGGTAACAACAGGGGAGTCATGTTTGTCTTGTAGGTGATGGAAGATGGAACAATAGACGGTGCACCGCCTGAGCTGACGACGAGCTCGTTGTTTACAACCCGCGCAATCGGGGCCAGCAAGGCCTGCGGTAACTGGGCAACGCTGTCCCAGCGATCCTTCGACGGATCGTATCGGAAAACTTTAGTGCCGTTTGTCGCACCACCAACCACATAAATCGCGCCTTTATATACAAATGTTGAAGGCTCGATATGTGATTGCACGGCGGGGAGGTTGTCGATCTGGTCCCATGTTTTGGTTCGCGGGTCATATACGTGAGAAAGATCTGTATCCGGTGTGCCTGCACCGCACCCGTCATGAGTAAACTGCCCGCCAATCGCATAAATCAAACCATCAAGTACCACAGTGGCAAAGTGATTTCTGGGTACGGGCATCGGGGCGACGCCGGTGATATCGCTCCAGCCTGCAGATGGGTTTGTGAGATCGTAGACATAGTGATTGTCGACATCACATCTTGCCTGAGTGTCGAGTCCGCCGAACCAGTGTATCCGGTTATCTACCAGAGCAGCGCCACCTGCCGCGCCCGGAACGGGTAATTCCGGCCCGGCAGACCATTTAAATGTATCCAGGTTGAATTTCCAGACCTTGGAGGTTACCGCCCCTGGGTGATTGCCGAGCCTGCCGCCGATGATCCACACCTCATTACCATTGACCACAAAACCGTTGTGAGTGACGGCATTGCCTTTCGCCACTGATGTATTGCTGATAACTGACCAGTTAAGGCTTTGTGCATCGAATTTCTCGACCCTGGTTTCTACCTTTATGCCTTTTCCAAATCCGTTAAAAACGTATAGATCGTCCTGATATTGAATAGCGGTGGATTCGAATCTTGCGTTTTTTATATTCGGCAGCTTACTCCAGTCTGACGCAGTGGCTGCTCCGATTTGTGGCTCTGATTCAACACGAGGTTCCGTGACGGTGTTGACGACCTGGTAGGCCGCCGCCGTGAGGAAAATACAGCCCGCAAGCACTGAACCGGCAAAGGTGATTGGGTTATTCGTCAGTTTAGGCGACACAATCAGGTTTCGACTCGTTTTGGTTTATGAAACCTAGGGTATCGGCGACCAGCGCCTGCCTTTAATTATTTTGCACATTCGGGAAATCGATGAGGAAACACAAAAAATGTGACGGCGGTATCGTGACGTACGGGGAGCGCGCCTCAAACCATAGAGGCGAAATGCCCTGCCATTCACGGCTGAATAATCAGCCTGCGCGTTGCCCGGTGACCACGCCAAATTTCAATATTCGAGCATGCCCGATCAACACCGAATTCCTGACCGGCAATAATGAGCCGAATGTGACCGGCGCGGGGTACAACCTGTCGGATACTGGGTTCCCTGTGCATCACCAGAGCGGGTAGATCAATGATATCCAGTTACCGCATATGAGCCGCACGTAAACGGCTGAGTATTGTTTTTCGTGGCGCGTAAATTTTCATTATTCAGTCGGTCTGCATTGCTGCGTCGACAATAATTTCTATGCTTGATTTTGGCGGATAATGCTAATAGGGTTTATTAACGGCACTCTGGTTTTTTCAGTACATGTAAATGTCGCTGAGCTGTGGGGTTACCCCATGGTAGTCAATTGCGCCTTTTTACACTGCAGGAACGTTACTGCACTGCGTGCAGTACGGTTCATGCGAAGAGCAAGAGCAGGGTGCCGTACTTCCCCAGAGGTATAGTCATTGAATAAACACCTCTTTTTCACCAGACATCTGGCAATGTGGTTCTTTCATGTCGACTGGCGTTTCACCGCGCTTCTCGGTGTGGCAATACAGTGCGTGGATGATGTGCCCGATGACTGCGATAATCTGGTCAACGAATTATTGCTTCTGTATCCGGTAAAGCCTGCTGAAAGTGACATTGCCGCCTACCTGATGTCGTCAGTGCGAGTGCGGCGTTGGTTTAATCCTGGTGCAGTGCATCCAGCGATTACGCGGTTTAACCTTGACAGCCCGAAGTCTGTTGTGTGTCCAGGGGCTGAACACCCTGTGATCAACACAGTGGGCGAGTTAGCAGGCTGGTTGAATATTTCCACACAGGAACTTGACTGGTTTATGAATCTGTGGCGCCGCGAGCCGACGGCGAGCCGGGAACTACAGCATTACCAGTATCAATTAATTGAAAAGCGTGATGGCCGGCTGCGCTTAATTGAAAGTCCGAAAAACAGGCTCAAGCGAATTCAGCGTAAAATCTATGATGAAATCATTGCCACCATACCGGTCCATCCAGCGGCACACGGATACTGCAAAGGACGTAGTTGTGTCTCACATGCGGTGGTACATCAGGGAAAGCAAACCCTGCTCCTGTTCGATATTGCCGAGTGTTTTCAGTCCATTCGATGGCCCATGGTTAAAGCAGTCTTTAAAAAATTGGGTTATACCGAAGGGGTGTGCGTTTGTCTGACAGCACTTTGCACCCACAGTGTATTACTGAAGCCGGGTCAATTTCGAATGCTGGACAGCGGACACAGAGAGCGACTCAAACAGCGGCACCTGCCACAAGGCGCGCCCAGTTCACCGGCTCTGGCCAACGCCGCGTTAAATACCCTGGACAAAAGGTTGTCCGGGTTGGCGCATCATCTGGACGCTGATTACTCTCGCTATGCCGATGATATTGTAATCTCCAGTGATCATAGTCGTGACTGGCGATTTCTGGAGCCTCTGATTGGCGGAATCTGTCTGGATGAGGGGGTGGCTTTGAATTATCGAAAATCAAGAATTATAAAAACGCATCAAAAGCAGCGTATCGTTGGTATTGTTGTTAACCACCGCGTAAACATTGATCGAAAATACTTCGATACGCTCAAGGCTACCCTGATGAATTGCAGGCGGCATGGTGTGGTGGGGCAGAATCGTCATGGTCATACTGATTTCCGTGCTCACCTGCATGGAAAAATACAGTATGTGAAGTCTCTAAATCACACCAGGGGTCATAAACTGGAGCAGATCTACAAAGAGATAAACTGGTGAATAGTTTTAGTGTGACCACTTATCCGGCTGAGCCTGTTTAAATGGATTGTTGTTTGATTTCTCAATCCAGCGAATTAATGAGAAACGTGATCAATTCACGGTGGTTTACGAGTGTTGATTCCACAGAATGTAGACTCAAATATCAGCTGCACCTGCCGTCAAACGGGCTCTGGAAGTGTAGACGTATAGGCAGGATTGAGTCGTGAAAGCAATAAGTGGAATAGGTATCGCAGTGCATAACCTTGGAACTGCACTCGCTCTTCTGGCGGGCAGAAGAGGGCGGGCATCCAGGGTAGTTCTCAGTCACGGGGTTGTTTTCGTGCTGCTTTGCCTGTTGTTGGCTGGCGAAAGTCTTGTTGCTTTTCTCAACTTCTACCCGGCGGTAGTTTTTTCGATCTGGGGCGTGCATTCATTCGCATTTATTGTCTGTGCACTTATGGTTGCTGCGGGTGCACTTGTTTATTTCGCCCGTGCGCAATGGCGGTTCGAGCGGGTGTTGACGATATGGGTCTCCGGCCTGGTGTGCATTCTTTTACCCGCCACTTTATTAACGATACTGCTTTGGCGATCAGACAGAGCCGAAGAGTTCGTGAGTGCTGTGTCAATCATTGCAATAGCGCTCAATGTGCTGTTGATTTATCGAATCGCGAGAATAGAACTTCATCTGCAAGTGAAAAGGGCAGTCACTGCAGCGGTGTTCACGTGTCTGTTTTTTGGAGCGATTACCTCATTAGCACCCAGGACCAGTATCTGGGTCTATGACTGGTCTGTGGAGTACGATCAGTACGTCGCACCGGTATCGCTAAATACTGAAGATGTCTATTACCGCCAAACGGCATTGCTCGCACAAGCGACTGATAGTGTTGCTGCAGGAATAAATGGTAAAAAAGAGCTGTATTTCCTCGGGTTCGGTGGTGAAAGCGATAATGTGTTTAAAAACGAAATACTCACGGCGCGTTCAATAGTCGATGAAAAACTGGGTACTCAAGGGCGTTCGGCCGTGTTAATTAACAACGTTGACACTGCCGGTCAGTATCCACTTGCGTCAGTACACAATCTGCGAGAGATGTTGAATCGCATCGAGCAAAAAATGAATACAGAAGAAGATGTATTGCTACTTTTTCTGTCCTCACATGGATCACCCGATCACACCCTATCGGTAGAGTTGGACAATCTCGATCTCAATCAGTTGCACGCTGAAAATCTCGCATCGATCGTCAATGCTTCCGAAATCAAGTGGAGAGTGATTGTAGTTTCAGCCTGCTACTCCGGGGGATTTATAGAGCCCCTGAAAAATGATCATACAGTGGTGATCACAGCAGCGCGCTATGATCGTACATCTTTCGGCTGTGCCAGTGAAAATGAGTTTACCTATTTTGGTGACGCCTATTTCAATCAGGCGATCCAAAGCGGACTGAGTCTGCTGGAATCTTATGATGAAGCCAAATTGTTGGTGCAAAAGAAAGAGCAGAAGGAATCTCTAACACCGTCGGAGCCGCAAATCTTCATCGGTACTCAAGTACACAATTACATGGATGATTTTAACCACTTTATAAATCTGTCCGAAGTAGAGTAGTTTTTATAGCCTGGTCACAGTGTTCGCTTCGGGCGCAATCACCAGTGCGGCAGCGGAGTTTCTCATGGCTATGAGGAGTTTTGTTCATACCAGCACATTCGGATATTCGAGTAATGCATTACTGTCTGGTGTGATAGAAAAGCGCCTGCCAGTCTGCTGGCAGATCTTTCTATGCATCGAAGGAGTTCTGGCGCTATGGTTGAAGAATCTTACTGTGGGTAATTGTATTCATGGGGGGGAGGGGAAGATGCGCTGAATTATGAATCGCCGTTAGATTCATTGCAGCAAACGGCACAACTAATTGCCCGGAATTTTGGACTGATACCAGGAAGGCCCTTTCCTGAATCGGTAAAACGCATAAAGTAGTAGTGGAATTGCAATGGGAAACATCGGCGAAATAGAAGCGACTGCTAAAGCCCCAATAAACACGTATGCTCCTGTCTTACCCACAACACCAATATTAATTGGCCAGAAAATATCAAAATAACCCAGCTTCGCATGGCAGCTTGGGCACACAGTGGCTTCTTCACTGAATCTGGACATGCAAAACTTACATTCTGCCCCGTTAATCTGATGCTCATCAGATAACTGGTTTGAAGCAACCGGAGCCCCACAGCCGGGGCAGGAAGCTGCGAGGGTGGAAACCTGCCTCTTGCACTCACTACATTCGATCAATGCCATTATTACTTCCAATAGTTAGCTGAGTACTTCCTGGCGTTTTTAGATGCGTATATCTGAATCGACGACTTCCCTCATTATATGGGTTTACCGAAAGGCTTCCCGGTACTTATTGCATCAGACCCGGTGTATTCATCCCCGCTTCGGTGGTCCGATAGAAACGCTTTCAATTTCAGAGTATTTTACGTCTACGCGGGAATGTCCTGTCTGGTTGGTCTGCTACAGCGCCCGTCATTGTTTTACTGAATCAAACCATCGTCGTTGGCAGAGGTGAGTACCTGTGAAACCGCCCTGATGTAGGGCATTGCAACTTACCGCTTTGATAAAGTTATCTTTCATCGCTTCAGTTGCAACTTTGCTTTATTGCAAATGCAACTGGCCCGTTCGAAGGTTTTTGTAGAATGTTGTTGTCTGGCTTTACCTGTGAGTTATCCGGACAATGGTCAGTACACTGATACAACATAAATTGTTAGCTGGCGTTAGAAGAGAATCTGGACAACGACCTCCTTGAGCCACGCTATCACATGCCTGTGGTTCGTTTGTCATAGGAATGTTGGGTCTATTCCGATGAGACCAGAATTATCTGGGATTAGTCAGTGAGAGGTTCCGGGTGGTCGTCGGGCAATCTACCAGTATCGCAGGCTGACTGCGGGCGACTTTGGTTTTTTGGCACGGTCTACAGACGCCATCGATTGGCTGTTCTTTCAAAGTGTTCAAATATGCGGTTGTCTGAACGATGCAAACGTTCGCTGTCTATGAACGGTTTGCAGTTCTCCAGTACCTGTACCGATATCGAAGCCATATAGTCCTTGCAAATCTGCTCGTCTAATAAGCCGTGTTTAATTCTGATGGAAATGGATTCTAGTTGCCGTAACAGTTTTCTTACTGCGCGCTGTAGTGTCAGAAGCTGCTCTGGGTCAGCCCCATCTGTTACTTCACTGAAGTTGCGATGATCGTTAATGATATTCCAGCCGTGAGTATCCTCGATATAAATGAAGTGTTCTCCGAGGTCATCAACAAGGGTATTTAGGAGTTCTTCGGCTTTTTCCTTTCGCGATAAGTCCCACTCTCTGTACACTCCCCAGACCGCAAATATTACAGATAGAATTCCGCCAATCAGTGCAAAAATAGTGGCAATACTTTCGAGTTTTTCCATGATTTCAATAGCCTCTTATCAAAAGTAGTTGTGTGTTGGATCTACATGTCGGTGTATGTTGCGTGAAATTACGTTAAAGCAGTGACGTTAGTGAATTGTGGAGTGAGTGCCAGCGGTCAATTTCTCTGTGAAAACGATGGGCTTTCACGAATATAATCGTGTCGTCTGTCATGGTTCGGCGGTGTTGTATTGATGGGGGAAGTCATCAAATAATGTTAGCAGCTGGAACAAATACCCGCATCAGTTCAATCGGGACTACATGGACACGTGAGTGCTTGCGGTTGAGTGAGATGATGGTAGCAAGGTCGGTATTGATCAGCGCTGGACCCCATGCTCGGTAAACCGGGTATTCGTCCAGTGGCTCGTCAGATCAGCCTGATTGTATTCCGAGGTTAGTACTTAGACTCAATAGCATCGCCGTTTGACCATGGCATATTGGCTCACTGTCTGCCCCGACGGTCAGATGTCTCCTGGTTCCGGTAAGGTCGAAGTACGAATACCACTGGCTTACTGAACTCTCTCTACCCGAACTGCCCGAAAGACCTTAATCAACCTTGATTTCCGTTTCCGGGACCACACGATTTATTATCTAAACTGAGCTTCTGGGGACTGGCTTGATGGACGTTAATGCGATACTGAACAGTGTCTTGGGCAATGCCGGCGCCGGCATCGACAAAGCTGTTGACACGGCCAGATCCGGCAACATGCCCGGTGGCGTATTGGGCGGCGTTGCTGCCGGTGGGTTGACAGCGCTTTTGCTGTCGAACAAGAAGGCGCGCAAGATGGGCGGCAAGGCACTGGCCTATGGTGGTATGGCCGCGATCGGCGGCATGGCGTATAAAGCCTGGCGCGACCATCAGGAGAATCAGCAGGGCTCACCCGCAGTAACAAGCGGGTCGGGCAGTGTAACAGCACCAGCGCTTGAAGCACCTAAGGGCAGTATTTTCGATCTGGCTAATGCGCAGCAGACAAAGCTGGGCGAGGACATGCGTCTGGTGTTGATTCGCGCGATGATCAGCGCCGCGAAGGCTGACGGCCACATCGATGCCGTTGAGCAGGCTCGCATAGAGCAGCAAATCGCCGATCAAGCCATCGGCGACGAGGAAAAACAGTTTCTGGTGGAGCAGCTCAACGCCGCGAGTGACCCGATCGCCATCGCCAGGTTGTCGGAAGGGGAAGAGCAAGCGGCCGAAATTTACCTCGTTTCGCTAATGGCGCTGGATCTCGACACACCCGAAGAACGACGCTACCTCGACAGACTGGCGGATGCGCTGTTGCTGCCAGAGGACTTGAAACAGCACCTGGAACAGCAGGCTCATGCAGCGATATAAATAATGCTGGCCGTGCGCTGGAATTGAGTGGGGAGTTTGAAGTGCCTGGTTTTACGATTCCTGGACTTCAACCCTTCCTACAATTAGTCGCCGGGTTACTTCTAAAGATGATATAGCTGAGTACCAGTTTTAAGCCGGTGAAATTTGTTGGCGGTGATTCTGATACAAGTGAGGAGACATTTTTGGCTGCCGTGTTACCTGCGTTGACAGCCGTGATTTTTTTCTATGGAGTACTTTTTATTGCGTTTTCCTAGTAAGTTAAAGGAACATCTGCCCTATAGTATTTTCGTCAATCAGTGATTTGCCTTGATCAAAAAAATAAGTCCCTGGTGAAGTCTGCGTACACTCCAACAAAAATAGGTCGCCAATTACTTTAACTTTTTGAACTCCAGTACCGATGCACAACCCGCACCGCCAAGATCGACGGAAGTGACCCTGAAGGTGCCTTTTTTGGATTCGAGTGACCCTGAAACTAAAAGCGTGTCTTTCTGTGAAACAAAAGATGCTCCGCCGCCTGAGAAACCTTCACTCTTTACAGGAGCCGTTGCTTTGAATCCACCACTGCTATTTACGTATGTCGTTACACTTTCTCCTCGATAATTCAACCGGAAACTACCATCAGTCACCATGAATGGGCCAATAGTTAGTCCGCTTCTGTCGCTACATCTCATATAACTCACGTTACCGGTGCTTTGTTGCGTGCTGGGAGTTCTGGTGACAGTTCCCAGCCACCTGCCATCAAAGCGGCCAGAGGAATCCTTACCTGATGCTGAGACGGGCATGAGCGGTACGCTTGAGCAACTAACACACAGCATCATTGCCAAACCTGACAACAATGCATATTTTCCTGTTACTTGCATCACTCTATTCTCCAGTAAAACCGTACAGTGGTTGATTCGATTCTCAGCTTAGGCAGATATCGTTTGTAATCAAACGCTTCTCTACATTACCTGTTACCGGTGATAGTTACCAGTATCTTCATGCGTGTGTAGCGCAACATGTCAGATTAGTCTTACAGCTTTGATTCTGTTCACGCCTTAGGAGTGAATAGTCATTTCTGTGTCTATATTGCTGCCCTGCTTTGCAGAGGTGCGTCTTCCACTACTAGAGTTGAAGCGTCGTTATGTTTAGTGCTATTGGAGTAGATGTCCGGGTGTGAGCGCACGGCTGTGTTGGTTTTAAGGAATAGAAATATTTTTATTTCGATTTGCTGCTCACATGGATATATCTATTCGCCCTCGCTGCTTTTACTTTCCACGCATTCCATAGATTACAGTATGACTAATCAGTTATAGATCTATTACTCAAAACTACAAAAAGTCTTGTCTGCTGACAAAGGGATTTCGATGATATTTATCTTAAGCGTCCGTGTTGGTGGTATTTAATTGTTTGGCGACATCCATCCCAGTGTGTGTAAATAATACTTACACAGGGAGTGATACTTGATCGTATCCGGCATTGGTTGATAAGAGTTATTACTATCGGTGATAATTTTGAATAGGCCGCATATTTTCAATACTCAGTTTGTGTGCTAATTTATATTGGTGCATCAGAGCGTATCCGATCCGCGGGAAGGGCCAAGCCCATCTGAGAGTACCCTTACCTGTTCACCTGACCTTCTTTCTGGTCCGTGGGCGCGGATACCGGGCATATGAAAGGGGGTTTTTATGATTACGCTTCCCGCACAGCCTTCGCTTGAAAACCTGAAAAAACAGGCGAAGCGCTTGCTGAAATCAGCACACGAAAAAGACGTTGATGCCCTGCACCGGGTGGGCCCGTATTTCGGTGATCCGGCTGTTATTACTCTACAGCAGGCGCAGCTTGTAATCGCACGGGACTACGGGTTTTCCAGCTGGAGCCGTTTGAAACAGCACATCGAATCAGGGGCAGGTAGTGTCGAAACGACTGAACAGCTCGCGAATCGTTTCCTTGATCTTGTATGTCTGCACTACGGTCCTGACAGCAGCCGTGGTGCGGCTCACTTTCAACAAGCCGCAGACTTACTGCTCGAACACAAAGAGATTGGCGGGTATTCGTTGCATACCGCAGCGGCCGCAGGTGATGTTAAAGCGGTCAAATCATTTCTGGCAGCCAGCGCGAATATTGTTGATGAAAAAGGCGGGCCGTTTCAATGGACGCCATTAATGTATGCAGCCTATGCGCGTTTGCCGGAAGAATCAACGCTTGAGGCTGGCCGGTTGTTGCTGGAGGCCGGTGCTGATCCGAATGCACATTATTACTGGGGCGGCACTTACCGATTTGCAGTGCTTACCGGGGTTTTCGGTGATGGCGAAGGTGGCAAAGCGCGGTTGCCGGAGCACCCTGAAATGGTACCGTTTGCGCGTGCCCTGCTGGATGCAGGGGCCAACCCGAATGATAGTCAGGGGGCCTATAACCGTTGCTTCAGTCCCGACAATACGCATCTGGAGTTAATGCTTGAATACGGCTTGAAAGACAGTGACCCCAGTGACTGGTGGCTGACTGAGGAGAATCGAAAGCCGGACGAACACCGCACCATGCACTTCCAGCTGATTATTGCGCTGCGCTGGGGGTTTTCAGACCGTGCCCGGCTACTAATCGAGCATGGTGTAGATTTAAACACACCGGATAACAACTACTACGATACCTACACGCGCAGCTTCACACCGTATCAGGTGGCGCTGATGCGTGGCATGCCTGATATTGCAGAGCTGATTAAAACAAACGGAGGAAAAGCAGAGCCGCTGCCTGACGCAGCGTTGTTTCAGGCGGCCTGCATGAGTGGCAACTTGTCAGAAGCCCGTGCGCTTGCTTCGCAACAGGATCAAAATATCGATACCAACCACGAGATGATCTGTGAAGCTGCCGGCAACGGCAACATCGATGCAGTCAATACCATGATAGCACTGGGGTTTGATCTGAATCTGAAGGGGAAGTCTTCACCATTACACTCAGCCGCATGGCGCGGACAGGTGGCAGTGGTCAAAACACTGCTAAAAGCGGGTGCCGATGCTAAACATCGCGATCCACAGCACTACTCTCCACCGCTGGGTCATGCGCTTTATGCACAGCGCCAGGAGATGATCGATGTGTTGATGGAAGCACCCATGGATATCTTCATGGCGGCAGCCATAGGTAATACCAGCGAAATAGAGGCCCGCTTGCGTGAGGATCCGGGCTGGATCAATGCACCGTTTCGCACGGTGCGCCCGTGTCTCGAGAAATCATGGGCAAACGATTGGGCGACACCCCTGTGGTATGCGGTAATGAATGGACAGCGCACCGTTGTTGAGTTTTTGCTGAGTAAAGGGGCTGACCCGACAATAGCAGACGCAGATGGTCGCTCAATTGCTGAACATGCAGCAATGGCAGGTCAGCGCGAAATAGTGGAGATCTTCAACGCGAAGAAGTAAGGCGGTGTAAGTGCGAGGCGTATCCGTTCGGCGGTTGGGTTGTGACCGCCAATGCTCAGGTCAACATTACCCTCTACTGCTGAAAAATAATCAATTCTTCAGTATCTTCAATTTCTGTACTGGAAGCCCGAATGTATACATTGCCGTCACGTCCGTGTTTTACTTCTCCCGGAAAACTCTCTACCTCGTACTCCCAGCGCAGCGTACCATCATAGTGATACGAAGCCACTCTATGTCTGCTTTTGTTTTCATTGTTGCCGGGGTAATCTGCAATAATTGCTGTATCACCAATATAAAGTTCCGGTGCACGGTAGCCATTTGACTCCATGAACCAGATGGGATTGCCAGTCAGATCATAGGCGGCGAGTCCACCACCTAGAAAGCTTATCATCAACTGACGTTCACCGGGATCAAGCTTGATTCGATGGGCGAATAAACGGTTCTCCAGTCCTTTTCCCATAGTACGGTTCCATTATGGTCCATTGCTGCGAGCGTATTTAACGGGGGCTGCCAGAAATAGATGATGCCACCGCTGCTGATTTCGAGATTAAGTGGGTATTGATCATAAGGCAGTACAATTTTACTCACGAGCGGATCGTGTTCTGTTGGTGCGGGGTTTTCTATGATGTCTGTCACTTGACAAGAAGTGTTGTTCTCCCACCCCCAGCCGTCACCATCCGTATCCAATGCTGCACCGCTGCAGATGACTTGGTCAGAATAGTTCATCATCATGGCGGGCTAGTTGCTAAATCTGTCATGCAGTTGAGGCCTGCGCGCTGAGTCTATTTTGTCGAGGCGCGCTGATATGTGAGGCAGTGGAATTTAGACAACTCCGCAGATACGACTATTTTGAAGGACGAACCCCGCAATCCACGCGAAGCGATAATCAACGGCTAATCATCCGAGGTGTTCGCAGCAACGCCTCAGGTATGTGGGTGAGTCTGCTGCAAACTGCGCGTGTCCCGCTTTTGGTTCAATGGTAGTTTGAACGGCGATCAATGCTCGCAGCTTGTATCAGTGAGATTAGGTTAAGGGGTTGCGCTCAGGATCAAATTTCTGGACTATCAAGT
>JAHDHK010000156.1 GCA_020631335.1 Chromatiales bacterium | reverse complement strand
CGATGTCGTCAGATCAGTACTGAAACTAAATGTGCCACTGTCCTGAATATTACTGGTGGTACCTGGTGAAATACCTGAATCTTCACCTTCACTATCTACAAAGCTTAACCCGGACACATTGACACCACCCACCGGTCGCGGATAAGACTTTTCCGGATAAGAAAGATAGATCGGATATTTTGGCGCAACACTGTTATTTTGAGTAGGCACACTGATGCCCGCGACAACATCTCCAACTGCATTTGGACTGTTAACACCCAGGTCATTCGCTGTCAGTGAGTAGACAAACCCGGCAAAGTTGTTCAGATCAAGACGCCACACAAAGTAGGTGCCGGTAAATCCGCCGTCGGCCACGACGTACAAGTTTGCACTGGTTGAATTTTCAACCGCATAAGTGGAGGCATTGAAACGCCAGAACAATGACCATACCCTGCCACTCTCTTCCCTCGGGTCTATCAGTTCATTGGCCGAGCCGGTCACCGTGACATCATACCTGGAAAGATAAGTACCGCTTTCGTTGAACAGCCGCACTACATGGGCACCGGCACTGGCAGCCACATACTGGCGAGGATTGGTCACCGAAGGATCAAAAGCAGTGTTCATGTCACTGCCACAGATGGTTCCAACAGCAGTACTGTCGTATACACCGACTCCCGTGGCATTCAGTATCTGTACTCGAATATTATCCGTATCTCTCAAGCCACAGACATGGACATTTATTACTTCACCCGGAGACAGAATATCGACATTAAAATCGTTATACCCTGATGCAGTGTTTGTCTCGTACAGGTACTGAAGGTGTGTACTTCCTTCGAATAGCCCCATTTGCCAGACACCTTCCGCACGGACAGATGACCCGGGCCATAAACACAAAAGCAACAGGGCAATAGTAAAAGTACGATTCAAGCGGGACACAACAATCATGACTACTCAACACGAACACTGAAATTCAGTGTTACTACAGCTCCAGCGTCAAGAGCGGGTATGGACGCAACCACATTTCCCTGGGTACCGGCAGACGGTTCGACAATCGTACAGCTGGAATGAGAACAGAGCGCCGCTCCGAAATACTCGGTGAATGCCGGCGTCGCATCGGCGATTTCGACGTTAAACGCGGTAGCCTGTCCGGCATTCGTTGCTGTTAATCGATAGCTTACGCAGTTATTACCCGGCTCTACCGCAAACCCACCTACACCAAATGCACTATCGGCAACACCGGTACACCCGTAATCCGGTGCCTGCTCTTTTACGATATTGATTTCTATGTCTGCAACTGTCGTAGTGTTGGTATTTTCCGCAACGCCGGCACCACCATTCCAGCTGATGCCGACCAGTGTTTGATTGCTGGTTAACGTGGCCGCACTGGCCGGGGCAAAAACCTTTACAAACAGGTTCCTTGTTTCACCCGCGCCGATTGTGTCAATGGTATCAATAGCCGTATCAGCAGAATCCAGCGACCCATTGTCATTCGTATCTGCATAAACAATTGAACTCCAGCCTGCGGTATTATTTGTTGTGGAAAGTGTAATCCCGTTGATCGGAACATTACCGGTATTTCTCGCCGTATGGCTATACACATACGAGCCTCCCGCCGATGTCTGTCCATTTTGATCCAGTTCAAGCAGAACTTGTTGCACTGCCGTTACACTGATTCGATCATGTTTTATATCATAAACACCTGTCGCCTCAGCGAGGATACGAAAATACAGGCTTGTATTTCCTTGCAATGCATTAGCAGGCACAGACACTAAAGCCTGCACCGGTTGATGCGCACCGGGATTAATCACTCCTGTACTGGTCACCGCTGAATCGCTGCCCTGAAGCACAAAAACTACGCTCCATCCTTCTGGAAGATCTATGTTAGAAAAGTCATCGGAGGTGCTAACGGCAAGATCAAGACTGACGGGGGCCTGGCCGGTATTATTTAAATACAGATCGATTGCGACAGTCTCACCGGGTTGTACCGGATAATTATTTACCGAGTCACTCTCAGGTCCGGTACCGACACCAGTGGCATCCGGTTCGGAAAATGGCGCATTGTTCGTAATATCGACACTCGCGTTACTGATATCGAGCAGGTGATTTAGCATTTGATTGGATACAGACGTGTCAGTAGACGACGCTGCAGTTAGCTGTACTTCATAACCTGCCCCCGTATTGTCGCCAGTCACGCCGGCTGGTGGCAATACCTGCAGAATAACCGTGTAACTTTCGCCTGCAGCGATCGGTCCGGTGTCAGGTATTCCGTTAGCGTTACTGTCAAGCAGCGGCGTCATACCATCCGACTGAAGTAACCGATAAATACTGCCGGGAGGAAAAGTAGAGGTGACACGATCGAAAGTCAGGTCAAACGTATCGGTCGCGTTTCCGGTATTCCAGACAGTATCCTCGAAAGACACTGCTGTCCCCTGAGCGGCTGTGGCGATCACCAGCGGCTCGGCAACATTATCAATCGCCTGTGTAAGAGAACCATTCAGTACCACAGCAGGCTGATGGAGTACATCAAACGTGACCACATTAGTTGTTTGCCGTGACACCGGAGCCGAATTAGTGATGTATTCAAACTCGGCAATATTTAATAATGTGGATGCAACCAAATCGCTTGCGACAGTGACATCGAAGGCTAATACACCCGATAGCCCCGGCTCTAATACTGATACTACAGCAGTTACCTGATTTACCGAATCACTATCGATATCGGAGTCTGCTTCAGCCAGTCCTCCACAGGACGCATCATACGCACAATAGGTAATAAAGGGACCAGAGCCCTGCTGATCACCAGAGTTACCATCAGTCAGCAGCAGACCGCCGGTCACACTCCATCGAGCCGAATCGGCGATATACTCCATACCCGCTGGGAGCGCATCGATAAGCGTTACATCAGTCGCGTTAGACGTACCGACGTTCCTATAGCTCAGCGTCACCGTGTAAGGCCCACCGGGAGAAAATCCTGAGTTGGCGCTGATACTTTTGAACACCTCGACTACCGCCCCGTCAGCCACCGTTACTGTGTCAGTGTTGGTTGCGAACAGCAAACTATCGAACGTACTGCTTGCCGTTACTTCAACTGCCGCATTACTAGCGGCCGGAGTCCCTGTCGGCACTTTTCCCGCAACAACAAAACTCCATGAATCGTGCATGCCCAGCACGGGAGTGCTTACTACCGGTACAAATACATCCGGCTGACCGTTCTGATCGTTATCAGCATATATATTAAGATCAGTCAGATCAAAATTATCGGCACCAGTGTTCGTCAGATTCAGTGAAAATGAATCCGGTCCATTACCGGCATTGGTAACCGTATGTGAGAGGTAGACCTGCCTGCCGGCCACCACCGGTCTGCTTTGATCCTGCGTTAACTGAACAGCCGCTACCTGTTGAATAAATGTTTCAACAATATTGGAGGTGGTATACCTCAATACCCCGTCAGCATCGCGGTATGACGCACTTGCCTGATTCTTGATAACAGTACCGGCTGGTGTGGCAGCGTTGACAATACCGGGGGCAGCGAACGCAAAAAGCATAAAAAGTAATGCTGTACCGGCACACACTATGGAATGCGTGAACAGTTTTACATTTTTTTTGATGCTGGTCATGCTACTCACTGATTAGTGGTGAGAATTTTTGGTTTAAATATATCGGGTTGTCATACTCATCAAGCAATATCAACTCCACCCGACTGATAAACTCTTCGTTTTCCGCTAATGAAGAATGACCTGCAGAAATCTGCTCATCAACAGCATTCACAAGAATTCTGTTCTGATCGATATCTTTGCGCTTGAAATACTCCACAATCGCGTCTACTCGACGCTGAATCAGGGAGTCGCCAGTTGCGGTGTCTGCAGGGTCATTCGAATAACCTCTTACAGACAGTTTGTAGTTTGGAGAACGCTTCAGGATAAGCGTATTAGAGCGAAGCTGACCGGCAGACTCTTCACTCAGCGAATCGGCATTTCTTTTAAAATAAACCGCGGGCACCCAGCTCGAAGAGACTACACTCGCCGCCTCAACAATGGTTACCTGATCGTCTGCGACATACCCGTTAGCAGTTTGCAATGCTGTTGCAACACTGTTGCGATAACCCGCGCAAAACTCCTGACTGTAGTGCGCGAACAACTTATCGTTGGATGCACATCCTGAAAGTAATAGGCCGAGAACCAGCGCGCCTGCCAGTTGAGTTTTCAAAAGTGAATCTTTGAACAACCCGGCAGTTCTTATCTGAGCCACTTTAGCGAGTCCTCGTCAAATTTATACTGCAAACCAATTCTTAACCCCTGTGCGTGGTACTCTTCCGAATCTAAATCTTCGTCAGAAAAGCCACCTATGTTGTAGCTCACCCCTACACGTGCGTTTTTATTGAGGGTGTAATACATTCCGGCTCCAGCGGAGTAACTGACCTCAGACAATCGGTCGGTGGCGAGAATTCCTCCGTAGATATCGAGATTCAGACGGCGCGTAAAATCGAAATTCAACCTCACGTCTGCGAGTAGTGCGAAGTCCGAAGACACTTTGTCGCTCCACCTGTTTTTCTGATGCTTACCACCTACTCGCCCTGAAAGTACAGTGCGATTATCAAACTGCAAATTCTGATGAGTTGAAAGAAGGTGCATACTGCGCCTGAGACCGGGTGATGCGTTGTCTTCCTCTTTCCAGTTATACATAAACAACATATGATGACGATTATTCAATTTTGGCCTGCGGGATAGTGACGCTACAAACGAATGCCTTAAACTATCCCGGCCACTGTCATTTCGCTGATGGCTGAGGTTTTCAGTCAGCACACTGGTCCAGCCTTTAGTAAGCCGCGCAGCGTAACTACCGCGCACGCCAACATAATTACTATTATTTGTATGACGGGCTTCAAGCCGGAGCTGACGCCGGCTGTTTTCATTTCGAGTGTCCGATACAGCCACGGATGCGGCAATAGAATCTCCCTGATCAGCACCATTGACAACTTCAAGATTAGGGGAAACACGCAACCCGGGCTCTATCTCATAGTCAGCACGAATACCACTGGCAGTTTCGTAGTCCCGGCTATCAAATGCACCACGCATCCGGTACTCTGAATACATCCTGGTTTGTGGCAGGACATCCGATTCCACTCCCATTGTCAGCACTTCAGTTTTTTGATTGTTACTCACTCCAGCCAGAGCCAGCAGACTGTTCGACAACTCGTAATTTGAATAAACACGCGCATGCTCATGTACCTGCAGCTTTGCGCCCAACTGTACTCGCCGACGATTGGCCTGGCCGGTGTCCTGCTCAACTTCAACATTAATCTGCCCGGGCCTGCCGCCAAACATAATCTGCCGGTTTGAACCCAGAATCACAGTCATATAGTCATCAGTACCAGATACATTCTGCTGTGACACCTGACGCAGTCCGGCTCGCACCAGCCAGTCGCGTATACGAGTCTCCAGACCCGCGCCTACGGTGGTTCGCTTTTCACTATTCACCAGCGACCCGCTATGCAATGCATCCACCGTCAATGTAGTTACATCAGATAACGAATGCCGATGGTTGAGCCTGGACTCTACACGTCCCGATGCGATCGATGCACCCTGATTAGAAAACTCAGTATCCGCCCGGGCATAGGTAAATGTGGTTCTGGAATCACCAGTCCACTTGTGATCGATCGAAAGTCTTTGCGCTTCGCCTTTATCACCGCTCGTTGAACGACTACCCGCCAGACTGACACTAACTTTGGTGTTTTCGGCAGCCTGAAATGTCATATAGGCACCGGATCGTCTGGCCCCCTGTTCACTATGAGCATCACTGGTATGACTGAAGCCAAGCTTGAAGTTTTCTGACAATGACCGGTCAAACCGGAACCCACTGACCAGATAATGATTACCATCGGACTCGACGTCATAGCTGATTTGTATTGATACCGGATTTTGCTGGTCGTCCAGCGTTGGAATAACCGAAGAAAATGTGACATATCCAAGTACCGGGTCAATCGTGTAGTCGCCAAACCGGCTCAAGCGGCTGCGTGCGACGACTATCCCGGGATTTTCTCTGGAGCGAGTAACTAACTCAATCACCTCACTATTGGCTACCACAGGGTATGTCTCCAGACGGTATAACATCGCACTTCCATTACCCGGCACTTCTTCCACTAAATGATTATCCTCCAGTCTGGATGCAAAGAAGCGAAAACGACCGTGATCACTGTCGATCACACTGTTAAAGCCAGTGAGTGTTCGCCTGGTTCGTGCAAGATCTTCATGATCGGTCCCTGAATCAGTGAGAAAGTCTCCCCACATCACACTGTTTTTTCCCTCTTCCAGTTTGAAGTAGAGCTTGCTTCGACTCTGCGCATCGTACCCCCGTACCGACGCATCACCATGAACCGGATAGTGGGCCGATGGATTCACATCTCTCATCAGAGTAGTCTGGTCGTTCTTCTGACTATCGTAGGACAGAGTCAGATTGAACCGACCCTTCACCCTGCCCTTAACGAATAAAGCCATGCGTGCATCAACATCCATGTCGCCACCCAGGCTTCGCAATTCGCGACTCGGTCGGAATGGTCCGAAGTAATCACCTGACAGTGATACTCCGCCTTCAAGCAGACCGACGGCTACCAGAGGCCGCGACTCGGAGACTTGTTGAATAGATAATTCATCTGCAAAGTCGCCTGTTTTTGCTTTTAACAATACTTCCCCGGTGCTGGATGAGGTAATAAAATGTACAGTTCGCTCACCGTTACTCACTCTCACCTGCACACCCGGTTCCGAACGTTGTATATCTTCCTCCAGCCACCCACCGTCAGAGTTTTCCAGAGTGACAAAGTAGGCGCCGAGTGCCGGGTAGCCAAACTCATCCACAATGCTGATCTTCACCGGTAGTGTTGAACGGCCCGAATCCGCCGGCACTGAGTCCTGCTCAGCGGTTATAGCAATACGCACCCCGGAAGAAGGTTTTTTAAAAACTCCCGAAGCAAGAAGGCGCTCATTACCAAAAGGGCCGGTCCCTTTTATTTCAAGTGTGTTTTCACCGGCCTCCAACTCAACACCGTACCAGGCAATGATTTGTGCCTTTTCCCGTCTGTTGGCCAGTCGCTCACCAATGTGACGCCCGGGCACCACATTGCCATTAACGTACAACGTTGGCTCTATGCCATCACGCACAACTGCCATGAAACGACCTCGCACGCTCAGATCACCCTTTGGCCACAGCCACGTTCCGGCTTTCGCCTGTGCCATGGTAATCTCTGATACCAGTTCTTTAGGATCCGGAAGAAGATCTTCTTCCGCTGCTTGAGAGGCAACTACTTTCCGCATCACCTCTACCGGAACAGAGTCGATAACCAACCCATCCTCATCTGCGAGCGGCCCGTGTAGAAGGCCGTTGGACAAATCTCCATCAGCAGACTTCACCCGGTTACGCGGATTGATTTGGCGCAGTTCTTCGCCGGCGCGAAATCGCTCAGCTTCTTTGAGCAACCAGGTTCCGTTGACCATAGAGTTTCTGGCTTTTATCTCTGTCAGCAATTGTTCAACAGAATGCTCCGGACAAAGGGCTGCAAAGTCAGCTCTATAAAAGTCACCGGGAATAAGGCTGACAAAGCGACTCTCCGGGTCAACTGCCTGGCCAGTGTCAATCGGTTTTAGCTGCAACCCTTGCGGCAGTGTATGAGCGTCCACTTTAAGTACATGCGTACCAGGAGCCAGACCGTAAAGACTGTAGGACCCGTCAGCATCGGATACCGTGTAGGTGCCGTCCTGCAAGTAGAGCCTGACACCACCGACGGGCCACTCCGCATTATCCTGTACGGCATTACAGTTTTGATCGATGTAAATCTTGCCGAATAGCGCTGCACGATCGGATAACACGCCATTGCGCTGCAGTTTGGTTTGTACGCGGGACACAGGGGAGATCACCTCTGCGTTATC
This sequence comes from Chromatiales bacterium, assembly GCA_020631335.1. Classification (GTDB taxonomy): domain Bacteria; phylum Pseudomonadota; class Gammaproteobacteria; order Granulosicoccales; family Granulosicoccaceae. The sequence goes on along the minus strand of JAHDHK010000156.1, from coordinate 5,435 downwards.
TTCCGTTACCCCTTTAGCCCAGGCCTGATTAATTCCGTCACTGTCGATCGCCGCTGCTGATAACCGCAATGAATAGGTAAGACTTTTAGATTGGCCGGCATCCAACCCGCCCAGTTCAAAACGTATGTCGTTGTCAGCGTTTATCAGCGGATCAAATACTGTCTCACCATCAATAGCACCAGACAGCGGCACATAGCGGAATCCATAAGGCGGGATATCCAGAACCGTCACTGATGACATTGCTCTGGAATCCAGGTTCTTGACAGTTACCGCATAGGTGGCGACTCCGCCGACTTCCACATCCGGTGTCAGCGCCGTCTTTTCAGCAACCAGCAATGTGTCACCGACATTAGAATCCAGCGGGATATCAATCGGTGTTATCTGCTGCTCGGCATCAAGCGTAAAACTACCATCTCCGGCGCCAGCGTAGCCGAGTTTGCCATAGGAAGCATTCACAACGCTGTATGAAGACAATTGCATTGCAGATACAGTAGAGGGAAACACATGAGCCTCAGGGGGTTCTACATCGACATAGTATCGATTGGCAGCCTCAAGCCTTGGCATCAGGTAATAGCCCTGCGGATCCGACGTCGCCTGATAAGGCAATCCCGTAATACGATCGATTACCGGCAAACCGGTTTCAGCCAGCCGGTAAGTGATTTTTGCGCCTTCAACAGGCAACCTGGTCTGTGCATTAAAAACCAGCGCCTGCGGATTCACCAGTGAGGCTTCAGCCACAGCAAAGCCGAGGCCCGTGTCCAGATAGGTTGCTCTGAGCTGATCAGAACTGCCACTGGACAATACACAAGAGGAACTTTCCTGTTGAAACAAAGGGACGAGCACCGTGTCAGCAGTCGGCTCTGCCGGACAATAACTACCGTTAGATCGCCGATTGGCAGACAGTTCTATCGGTGCAACACTTCTGAACAGCCCAGGCTTGTCCGTCTCGAGCAGCAAAACAACTATATGATCGCCAGTACTCGAAGACTCAATTCTTGCTTCAATAAATCGTTGATCCGCACGATCATATTGTATGTTACTCGACTCCCCCAGATCACTGGCCAGCGTCAGTTCAAGATACACACCTTCATGTGCTGCTCTATAACCGTTGGTGGTATCGGAAGACAGTGTGAATTGCGAAGCCGTTACAAAGTCTGTTTTGGTATAAAAATCTGGGACTCCCCCCTGATTCCGCACTTCCGCTGATGGTTCGACAAACTTGAGCTCCGCCAGAGATTCATCTGCAGCGGAGGGAATTGAAAACTGATGGCAGGTACGATTACTTTCTATGTCTGCCGCGCCATCACTGTTTAAATCAACACCGGCAACAGTGCTAACCAGCGCAACCTCGCGGTTGAGCTCTTCAACCACTGTGGTAAACGTAAGTGTATCCTGTGCCCGGGGTGCAAGTTCACCATCGAGATAAAGCTTACCGACACTCTTGACCGCTGAAGCCCCATCCCAACTCGCTGACGAGACCCACGAATTTCCGGGCACACCAACCAATCTGATAACAAGACGACCAACCCGGCCTGACTCAGCCGCGTCAAAGCCTGAAAACGCCAATCCGCCCGGTAGCGCCTGCTCAACAACAAAACCGCGAGTTCTTTCACCATCAAGCAATAATAATCGGCCGCCAACATCGGTAGAGCCCGTATTGACCACATCAATGTTGTGATTGATCTCATCACCCGGAAACAAAGCAACCTGGCAGCCGGTACTGACAGATTTATGCAGAGTCAATTCCAGACCGGCTTCGATAGTCACCTGTTGGCTAAGAGACTCTACAGCACCGCCTGCGCCCGCCACACTCGCAGATAAATCGAAACGCTCCCCGACCAGCGTATCCCGTGACAGTTCTGCCAGCACCACAACATCCGCTATTTCTCCCGGGCCAAGATTAATCGCATCAGTGAGTGCAGGCTCTCCGGGGTCGGCAATACCGTTGCGATTGAGATCACGCACTATTGCTATGACCTCCAGCGCACCGGAAGGTGTTACATTGAATTCGAACCTGTCAGCAACATTACCATTATTTCTGATGCGGTAAGGGAAGGAGCCTGAGCGGCCATCAGTCAGACCGATGTCTATCGGAGACTCAACAGATACACTGAAATACTCCGACACTGAGATAGTGCTTACGTTACTGACAACTTCAATCAACGCACCGGTTTGCGAATCCTCATATGTCAGTATCGCCTGGTTACTGATGACAGTTCCGGCTGCGGTAGTTGCGTAGGTCTTATCTGCGGCCAGCAGCGCAAAGCATAGGCACGCCAACGATAGAACTAACCGCAGGCTCACTGATAAGATGACATTGATTGCTTGCATCAGGTGATATCATCACTACTGCTCGGTAAACAGTCGGGCCGGCTGGCCGACCCGACACCAGCGGGAGTGTGGCGTAATCTAGTCCACCGCCACTGCAAACATGACCGTGGCCTGATCTCCGGACACCAGTGTTCCTCCAGTCCGGGTGGCCGGGTCCGAGCCCGCCCCGATATAGAAACTGACATTACCGGTGGCATGCTCGCCAGCGTCATCCCCGGCACCATCAGTGACAGCCAAAGGTGTACAGGCTGAATTGACGCAGTACTGCAGACTTCCGGGTAGAAAAGTAGTGAACGACGGCACCGAATCAGTTACCACCACTCGCAACGCATCCGCGGTACCCTGATTTTCGGCCACCACCTGCCAGATGACGCACTGACCAGGTTCTACTTTGGCTGTTTGCGTTTCAGCGAATGCGGAGTCGGGCAGATTGTCGCAGTTACTATCGACCGCAACAGTTTTGGTTATACGTACCTGGCCTGCTACTACCTGCGATTGATTCTGCGCAGTAGCAGGCACACCGGTAGTCAGGTTGGTGGCAGAGATAGTCAATGTATCTACCTGCCCTTCTGCCGATGAGGTCGGCGCAAAAACCGTAGCAGTCAGCGGAAGCACGACCCCCGGTGGCAGTATAACAACCGGGTTACCGCCTACATCCGTGATAGCAATGATCTGAGTCGTTCCATCTGGCTGCTGTACCGCAATGTTACCCGGCACAAGATTACCCACCTCTGTATCAGGAACGCCATCGCCGTCGGTGTCCACAGAGACCGCATTGGTAAAGCCCGGCAGGCTATTACTGGTTACCAACTGTAGTGTTGCGTCACCGTTTCCGTTATTGGCCAGCGTATGCAGATACACCGATGTACCACCGGCTTCAATTTGATCACTTCCGGAAGGGGTCAAAATAACTGCATGTACTTCATTAACGTCCACCGCACTCATCGTGACATCAGTGGCTCCGGTAGAAGAAGATGTCACCTCGAAAAACAATGGATAATCGCCATCGCCATCAGCGTTTCCATCGACAGTTTCATTTGCACCATCAGCATCGTTGTCACCGATATAGGCGAACAGTGCCTGGGTCTTGTCACTCGGTACCGTGACTATCGCTACGATCGGGTAATCAGTCGTACCACCAGGTATCACCGGTGTGCTTGTAACAGCGTTTCCAACCGGCGCCCCTGCACCGTCAGTCAGGAAGTATTCTACTGTCCAACCGTCGGGCAATGAGCCTAACGTGTTAGTGGCAGCGTCATAGCTTGATCCAACACCGAGCTGAAATGAGCTGGCACCGTCTCCGTCATTGTCTATCCACAGCGGGATCTCGATAGCATCACCGGCATCTGCAACCAGCGTGTTTATCGCTGCGTACTCCGGATCGCCAAGTGCGTCTTCATCTGAATTCAGCACACCGCCGCTGGCCTGATGCAGGTCAACCGTGGGGGTAGCTATGGTCAGCAGTCGCTGAGTGACACTGGCAGTGGCATCGGGATCGGCTGCGGATGTGACCGACAACGTCGCTTCATAACCTGTTGACCCGCTGACTGAAGCCGGAAGACTGGCTTTTACCGTAATTGTCACGGACTCACCGGCACTGACCAACCCTACGTCAACACCAAGCAAACCATTGGTGTCAGTCAATTGAACAAGACCGGTATCATCCCAGAAGGTAAACACAGTACCGGCCGGGAATGCGAGCGTAGTGCTATTGGCAAGCGCCAGTTCGATAATGTCATCTGTATTACCGTTATTGGTAATCACGTTCTTAAAGTTTACTGTAGCACCGGCAGCTACCTCATCAACCAGCTGCACGCCATTCAATGCATCGTCGTCCTGCCCGTCATTGATCTGATCACCCCCGGTATCTTCTGCGGTATCAGCGAGCGATACTCCATACACGTTTGAGATAGTGCTGTACACCATATTGGTGGACACAGGTGCATCAGGATTACCGTCGTTATCAACATCGGGAAACACATATGCAGTGTTGGCAATCACGGTACCGCCCGCTACCGCGCCCGGATCGTAACTGACTTTATAGGTCAGAGATATTTCTGAACCTCCCAGCATCACATCTGTTGCGCTAAGTCCGCTTAAGCCGGTATCAAGCATATCGCCATCACCGTTGTAATCAACCGCATCAGCGACTTCATCAAGAACGACGACAGCCGGCAGCGCATCACCGTTAGACACCAGCAGTCCGGCCACTGTGGCGCTGTTTGCCACATAGCTGGTATTGGTTGGAAACGCATCATTGATCATTACATCCTGTGCCGGTGCATTGCCGTTATTTCGCACCGTCAGTGTATAGGTAATCTCGGAAGCACCGATATCATGAGATGCGCTCTTGGTCGCGACAATTACCGCATTGCCCGTCACAGTAATCATAGACTCAGTCGTTCCATCGACCCCATCAAGCCCTTTACCGGCAGTTGTATCTGTCACACTGTTTGCAACGGCGGCGCCGGTACCTTCATGTGCCTCGGTCGTCAATGTGACGCCCAGTGTATCTCCAGCCTGAGCAGTAGAGGGCACCAGCACTTCAACAACGATACTTTTAATGTTACCCGGTGAGTTGGCAGTCAGCGACAAGGTACTGATCTCCGGCTCACCCGAGCTCGCCTGACCATCGCCATTGAGATCTTCATAAATTTTGATCGCATCCGCATCGATCAAATCACCGCCGGTAATACCATCGGTGACTGACAGTGAGAATGTATCAGCACCGTTACCTGTGTTCTCAAGAACAAACGGCAAATATACCGGCTGACCCGGTGCACCATCTACATTAAGATCATGTCCAATAGTCGCCGAGTAAACCTGTGCGACTGTTACGACTGCCTCGTTGGACTGCGCCGAATAAACATTTCCGGCAGCATCCTCATATGTGACAGTCGCCAGATTTTTAATTTGCGTGCCTGCAGCAGTGGCCGCATATAAGCTTTGTGTGGATGCAGTTATCGCTATTGCCAGTGCTGAGGCAGGCAATAGCCAGGAACCGCGTGTAAAAAATTCACTGGTCATGATTTGATCTCGTGTTTAGCTTTTGTCAGTTCTCACCTCGCTCAACAGAGCGGGTATTCCTATATCAAGGTTTTTAT
>JAHDHK010000155.1 GCA_020631335.1 Chromatiales bacterium | reverse complement strand
TGATGAACGGGTTGTGTTAATGCAACTTGCGCACGAGTTGATTAATAAGCGTGTGCCGTTGATTGTCGGCACCGGTGCGATTCGTACGGAAGACAGTATGTACTTTGCCAGAGCGGCAAAACAGTGCGGTGCAGATGCGCTGTTGATTGCCACACCCCCTTATGCCTACCCGACCGGACGCGAAATCGCGTTGCATGCTCTGGCCATTGACAGAGAGGCCGATCTGCCTGCAATGCTCTACAACTACCCCGGTCGCATGAGTGTGAATATGGATGAGGAAACACTCGATCGACTGGGTCGCAGCCCGAACTTCTGTGCCATCAAGGAAAGCTCCGGTGATCCGAATCGCCTGCACATGCTGGCGCGTGATTACCCGCATATACAGTTGTCGTGCGGAATGGATGATCAGGCACTGGAGTTTTTTGCCTGGGGGGCGCGCTCCTGGGTCTGTGCCGGATCAAACTTCGCGGCAGAAGCACATATATCGCTTTATAAAGCCTGTGCGGTAGAGGGCAACTTTGATAAAGGCCGGCGCATTATGTCGGCAATGCTGCCGTTGATGCGGGTACTTGAGCAGGGTGGCAAGTTTGTACAGTGCATTAAACATGGCTTAACGCTGCGTGGGATAGATGCCGGGCCACCACGAAGACCGCTGCAACCGTTGAACAAAGACGAAAAACGCGAGCTGGCAGAAGTCATCCACACCATGAACACCACGATAGCCGCCATTGACCGGGAGAGTGCCCATGACTGATTTGCTGACTCGCGAAGAATACGTAGCAATCAAGGATCAGCTCGACCTGCCTCGCACCGCTTTTATCGATGGTAAGTACCGGGCCGGTACCGGTGCGTCACTGTCGAGCATTAATCCGGCTACCGGTGAACTGATCTGCGAGATTGCCGCCTGTAACGCCGCTGATGTTGATATGGCGGTGCAACATGCCAGGCGGGCGTTTGAACAGCGCGGGTGGTCTTCCATGCATCCTGCTGAGCGCAAAGCGGTGTTGATTCGCCTGTGTAAGCTAATGACACGCAATCGTCGCGAGCTGGCAGTGATGGAATGTATCGATAGCGGTAAGCCGATACGTGACTGTGAACTGATTGACCTGCCCGAGGCGATTAACACGATCAAGTGGCATGCAGAAGCAATCGATAAAATTTACGATCAAACCGCACCGGTTGGTGACGATGCGATGGCTGTGATTGTTCGTGAGCCAATAGGTGTGGTGGCCGCTGTTTTGCCATGGAACTTTCCACTGCTGATGCTGGCGTGGAAAATTGCACCGGCGCTGGCGGCCGGTAACTCGGTGATTGTAAAGCCTGCTGAGCAGACGTCATTAACGGCACTGCGAATGGCTGAACTGGCGGCGGAAGCGGGTATACCTCGCGGGGTATTGCAAGTGCTGCCGGGTACCGGTGAAGCAGTGGGCGAGCCGCTCGGCATGCACCACGGCGTGGATATGGTCAGCTTTACCGGTTCAAGTGACACCGGCAAACGTTTTTTGCGTTACTCGGCCGACAGCAACATGAAAAAAGTCGTACTGGAGTGCGGCGGCAAAAACCCTGCAATTGTGCTGGAAGATGCAGAACACCTCGACCTGGTGGCTGAGCATCTGGTCAATGGTGCGTTCTGGAATATGGGTGAAAATTGTTCGGCCAGTTCCAGGCTGATTGTGCATGAATCCATCAAAGAGGTGTTACTGCAGAAGGTAGTCGCACGAACCCGGGACTGGAGGACAGGTGATCCGCTCGACCCGGCTAATCATCTGGGGGCGCTGATCGATGATGCGCACTGTCAAAAAGTCTCTTCGTATCTTAACGGTGCAAATTACTCTGCACTAACGGGGGGTGTGGCAGACGGCCCTTATGTAGCGCCCACAATTTTCGATAACGTTGCTCACGATGATCCGCTGGCAGTGGAGGAGATTTTCGGACCGGTGCTTTCGGTCATCAGCGTGAGCTCAATGGAACAAGCCATCGATATTGCCAATTCATCTGAATATGGGCTGACGGCCAGTGTATACAGCGCCAATGGTAATCGCGCTCTGCGAGTGGCGCGTGCAATCAGAGCCGGTACGGTTACCGTCAACAGTTATGGCGAGGGAGATATCACCACGCCGTTCGGCGGTTACAAGCAGTCGGGCTTTGGCGGGCGTGACAATGGTATTCACGCACACGATCAATACACCGAGCTGAAAACCATCTGGATAGACTTAAGTGATCCGGCGGCCGGAGACAATGTGTCATGAGTGCTGAAGGTTTAATGGCCGGTCGCAAGCGACGTGGTGGCCGTGCCGCGCTTCGGAAAAAACGCGAGCGTCGCGTCAATACCATGTTGCCTGCACTGGAGCGCAATCTGCCGTTAACCGAACCGATGACGCAGGAGCAGATCGAAAAAATCGACAACGCGTCGATGGATATTCTTGAAAATGTCGGTGTGATATTTCGCGACGATCAGGCAGTGGCTGACTGGAAAGCCTCCGGCGCTGATGTCAGGGACGGTGATCGTGTTTATCTTGACCGGGCACTGGTGAGATCGCTGATCGCATCGATACCGGCGAGCTTTACCTATCATGCTAGAAATCCCGAGCACAATCTGCCATTCGGCAAGAACCACAGTATCTTTGTGCCAATGACCGGTGCGCCGTATCTGCGTGATCTTGAAGACACCCGTCGTGCACCGACGCTTGATGATCTGGCTAACTTTCATAAGCTTGCTCAAATGCTGCCCTGCATGCACTCCAGCGCCCATCATATCGTTGAGCCGATGGATCATGTCGTATCACATCGGCATCTGCGTATTACTTATTCGTCGATGAAGTATTCCGATAAAACCTTTATGGGTATGACCACTTCCGGTAAAAACGCGGAAGACGTGCTGGACATGTGTGAGATATTGTTTGGCAAGGCGTTTATGGAGACTCACCCCGTAGTCACTGGTAACTGCAACGGCAATTCTCCACTGGTTTGGGATGAAACGATGTTGTCGGCCATGCGTGCGTTTAACCGGCGCAACCAGCCGGTATTGTGTTCGCCGTTTGTTCTGGGTGGTGCAAACACACCCGCATCAACTGCTGCAGCGGTAGCGCAATTAAATGCAGAGGCTTTGTCTGCGCTGGCGTATACGCAAGTGGTGCGCAAAGGCTGTCCGGCTATCTACGGTCATTATCTGTCCACTGTGTCCATGGCTTCCGGTGCACCGATGGCCGGCACGCCTGAGATCAGCCTGATGAACTACATGATCGGGCAAATGGCGCGTTACTATGGTGTCCCGTGGCGAACTTCTAACACTCTTGGTGGCGCAAAGACGTTTGATGCACAGGCCGGTTATGAGAGTGCCACCACGCTAATGGCAGTACTGTTGTCCGGCGCTAATTATCTGTGGCACTCAGCGGGCTGGAATGAGGCGGGAATGCATTGTTCCATGGCTAAGTTCGTGGTCGATGCAGAGCAATGCGCCATGGGTTATCGCATGGCACAGGGTATTCAATGGCATGACTTTGATGAAGCGTTGTCAGCGGTAGGCGATATCGGCCCCGGTGGCCATTACCTCGGTCATCCCCACACGCTGGAAAAATTTCAGCAGGCCTTTTTTATACCGAAGCTGTTTGATAACAATTCTGTTGAACAATGGATTGCAGATGGCAGTCAGGAAATCACAGAGCGTGCCTTAAAAGAGGCGAAGTCGTTGCTTGATGATTATCAGGAGCCCGTACTCGACGTGGCCATTGATGAAGCGCTTCAGGAATATATAGACAGGCGCGAGCGCGAGATACCGGCGGTTGATGCACTGAATACATCGCATTGATGTTGTTGATGTGTGTTCTCGCTGTGCAGGGTTTAGCGGGTGGTGTGGAGCGGCTTGAGGATGGATTGATCTCGGCTTTGCTTATACTTCGGGTTTCTCGAGGTCGTATAGGTTTTCGTAGGGGAGATAAGCCGCAGGCGCATCTACCAGTGTCGTGTAGTGCGAGTGTGGTGTGTGGTGGATGCGAAACTCGCTTGGGCTCGTTTCTTATCCCCCCTACGGTTGGTGTGGTGGGACTGGATTGGTATGCCCTGGTTTGTAAAGTTTTTCGTAGGGGAGATAAGCTGCAGGCGCATCTACCAGTGTCGTGCTTTGCGATTATGGTGTTTGGTGGATGCGAAACTCGCTTGGGCTCGTTTCTTATCCCCCCTACGGTTGGTGTGGTGGGGCTGGGTTGGTATTCCCTGGTTTGTAAGGTTTTTCGTAGGGGAGATAAGCCGCAGGCGCATCTACCAGTGTCGTGTTTTGCGAGTGTTGTGTTTGGTGGATGCGTAACTCGCTTGGGCTCGCTTCTTATCCACCCTACGGTTAGTTTGGATTCGCTTATGCGTGGGCTGCGGCGCTGTGTTGGGTTGGCGTTATGAAAAAGATAACGCAATTGCCGGTGGATCCGGGGCCGGCGGCATGGAACGCTATTCTGCCGCCACAAAAGGCCCGGGCTGCACTTGATTCGCATTGCACGGCGGACTGGGTGGTGATCGGGGCGGGGTTTGCGGGGCTTTCTGCGGCGCGGCGACTGGCTGAGCTCCACCCTGCTGATCGCATTGTGGTGTTGGATGCCTGTCGTATAGCCGAAGGTCCTTCAGGCAGAAACAGCGGTTTTATGATTGATGTTCCTCACGACTTAAGCTCAGATGACTATGGTGGCAACGCCGGGAATGATCAGCGTCAAATCAGACTTAACCGCGCTGCTATTGACTACGCTTTGCAGGCTAAAGCGCAATGGCAGATGTCGGATGAGGCGATAGCTGCCAGCGGTAAGTTAAACGGTGCTGTTACAGCGCGCGGGGTGGCTCATAACCAGGCGTATGCAAAGCACCTTGATCAGCTGAACGAACCGTATGAACGACTTGACGCACAGTCAATGCAAGAGGTGACCGGCACACATGCCTATGCAGAAGGCCTGTATTCACCGGGTACCGTCATGCTGCAACCGGCTTTGTACACTCGCATTCTGGCGGCGGGGATTGAGTCCAGCCGCTTGCAGATTTATGAATCTTCACCGGTAGTGTCGCTTGAGAAGCAAGGGTCGCTATGGCTTGTGAATACACCCGAAGGCTCGGTTAGTGCGCCTGGAGTAATACTCACGGTAAACGGGCACCTGCAAAGCTTCGGTTATTATCAGCGCCACCTGGTACATGTGTTTACTTACGGTTCAATGACACGTGCGCTGAACGAAAAAGAGGTGTCTGCTCTCGGCGGCAAAGACAACTGGGCACTCACACCTGCCGATCCACTGGGCACTACGGTTCGCAAAATTTCCGGCACCGGCGGGCATCGAATTATTGTTCGTAACCGGGCGACCTATGATCCGTCGCTTGTTGTTGATGAACGACGTATTGCCAGAGTAGGGCAAGACCACGAACGTTCGTTTGCCTTTCGTTTTCCCATGCTCAAAGATGTATCGATGCAATACCGCTGGGGTGGTCGCTTATGTTTAAGTTTGAACGGTGTCTCTGTGTTCGGTGAAATCGAAAGCCATCTTTATGCTGCCTGTTGTCAAAACGGACTGGGCACAGCCAAAGGAACCATAGCCGGCAAACTTATCGCCGAACTGGCCAGTGGTGAGTCATCTGCATTGCTTAATGATCAGCTGGCAGACACTGGTCCGAAGAAACTCCCGCCGGCACCGATTGCAAAAATCGGCGCATCAGCACGGCTTAAGTGGGGCGAGTTTCGCGCTGGCAAAGAGCTATAAAAAAGTCACAAGCGAAGCGCAGCAGATTGTTGCCTTGTGCCGGCTTTGTTGAAGGTTGTCCGGTAAAGACGGCGCAGTAACCGCTGCACGGTGAAGCCCGCCGGGTAATGGCAGCAGGGTTACAACCCGCAGGCATTGTCGCATTGTTGCCGTCTTGCATAGCGACGTTTGGCAAACCAGCCGTACAGCACATCGAGTGCACGCAACACCCAAGCTGGCGACACCAGCGTTGCCAGCCAGCGATAGTAGGGTAGTTCGCGCCACAGTGCCTGAAAGGCAAAGGCGCCGGTGACCAGCTCGCCTTCGCGGTTCCGGACATGCAGCCGCTTCATTGCCTGTTCATGCGTGATTCCGCTGGCACTGAGTTCAGAAATATCTTCGTCGATATCGACCCAGTTGACCCGCCGGGAGACGTCCAGTCGCTTGTAGTGGTCCACTTCGCGATCGCACAACGGGCAACCGCCATCATAAAACATGGTAACGCGAGCGTTGTTTTGTCGTCTGTCCATCGCCTGTCGACCTGTCCGGTTCCGTTCAATCATGCTAGTACGCCGTAGCTGCGGGGCCGGATCAAAATGTAATGTGTTTGGTATACCGAATACCCTTGACAGATGCACTGAATTATTGCCAAATGGCCACAGACCTTTACAGGTCCTGTGTTGGAGGAGGAATAGCATTTTTTGACTTCCACCGTTGGTGGAAGCGCATAGCCTCGGCCTGCCGAGGCTCGGGCCTTCGAGCGCCTCGAGCAGGCTGTCGTCAGCGTTCAACACCTATCTCTCGCGGCTCTTTTATGCAAATTCTCGAAGTCTCTGTTGCCCGCCATCAGGATTCCCAAACCCCATCCAGCGGCGCTTACGGCGCGCAAATTGTGGTGGTGACCATCACCACCGATACCGGCCTGAGCGGCATCGGGTTTATAACCGGTTCACCGCTAAGCGGTCCACTGATCGCGCAAATGATCACTCAGGTGCTGGCACCGGCGCTGAAAGGCAGAGATCCCCGCGAAACCGAATTGTTATGGAACCACATGTACCACGATCTGCTGCCGCGCCGCGGTGGGGACGGGCTCATGCGTTATGCGATTGCCGCTGTCGATATCGCACTGTGGGACATCAAATCCAAGGCCCTGTCGCAGCCATTGTGGCAACTGTTGGGTGCCAGAAGGGCAAGTGTGCCTACTTACGCCAATTGCGCGCACCATTTACCTGTCGATCAACTGGCCGAACGTGCAGCTCAATACGTTGCTGCTGGACATCGTGCATTAAAAATCAGAGGGACGCGTACATTTGTCACTCCAGCGGAGGCGACTGCCAGAGTACAGGCGGTTAGAGAAGCCGTTGGAGAAGATGTGCGACTGATGGTGGACGTGAATGGTACCTGGGATGTCGACACTGCCGTGCAGCAACTTAAGCGCTGGCAACGATACAATGTCTACTGGCTGGAAGAGCCGGTGCCACCGCACGATGTCGCAGGCTATCAGCGGGTACGTCAGCGAAGCGGCGATACTTACATTGCCGGTGGTGAACAACATGTGGGGTTAATGGAGTTTCAAGCGCTTATTGACAACGACTGCATCGACATCGCTCAGCCTAATGCGGCGATGACCGGTGGTATCACTGACTGGCTGCGCATTCATGCCTACGCAAGTAGTCAGTCGGTGCCGGTATCACCATGGAACCTGCAGCAGGTGCATATCCATCTGGCGGCCGCACTGCACAATGTGCAATGGATTGAGTACTTTATGGCAGACAACGCATTGCTGGAGTTTCAGGGCAATCTGCTGGCCGGTAGTCAGCTTACCGAAGTTGTCGAAGAAGACGGCGTTTATCTGTTAGCGCCGGGCAACCCGGGTATCGGCATCAGCATCGATGCCGAAGTGGCAGAGACTTCGTTAGTTTCTTAATTTTCCAGCACTCGTATTAATAGATTGCTAAAAAAAAGCCACCGGCAAAGACCGGTGGCTTCGGAGTATTGCTTAACGACAGGTGGCTACCTGGATACGTAGTCTTCGGCCACACTCTGCAATGTGCTGAATGCTGCTTCCGAGTACATAACCGTGTCATCGTTATCCATGTCGCTCATTCTGGCGCCACGTCGAACGTAACCACTGTCTTCGATCAGAAGAAATGCGGCAAAGCCTTCTGCATCGGTTTCGTGCTTTACCCTTACCGGCATACCGATTTGAATCATGGTGACGCCATCAACTGTAATCAGCTTCCATTCGGTTTTTCCCAGGTAGTGCCGCTCTGGGTCAATGCCTGAATCGCTGGTACTTACCGTACCGTCCGCATTGTCGAACTGCATGGCTGATTCGCCTTCCGGGTGTTGCATCAGTTCGTTGTCGTGATGGCAGTAGTCCACTGGTGGCAATGGTTTGAAGTCCCTATCGTCAATAACACCGTCCTGATTGGCATCTACCGTCATGGTATCGGCAAGCACGATGTCACTGTCTTTTAGAAGCTCATCGATATCAACGATATCTTCAACCAATTCGTCCGGGCATTCCGGCAGCGGAGGAAGTGCCAGGTCACTGCACTTGGGGCGCCCATCGTCAGTCTGTGCACTGAAATCCTCGTCGATCACGCAGTCGGTCAATATAGAATCAAACTCATGTATATCGGGCTTATACTCGCTGCCATCAGGGTTGTACTCAGCGCCATCAGGGTAGTACACAGTGCCGTCCGGATTGTATTCATTACCATCAGGGCCCATGTGCGTGTCGGCCTGATCCGGTGCCATATACCAGTTGGCCACACCGGCCTCCGGCATACCATCGGCGGCGACGGCATCGTCAAATGCCATGAGTTTCAGATCAATCGCTCGGTTCCGGTAATGATTGTGGGCGATGCCTGCGAGTGTAACGCCGTACATGCTTTGTTCTCTTATTGCTGCCAGCGAGGTAGCCGGGGCAAACCCCGCATCGTCCATTACGTCAACCACGTTGCAGTTGCCGTTGAATTCAGCGCAGTCAGCGTCGTCTTCGTGCGGTTCCCAGTTGAACAGTACGTGAGTCAGCGCTTGTCTTTTTACACCGAGATGATGCACTGCTGAACCCTCGGGAAACAGTGCATCCTCACCGATCAGGTCGGAGAATTCGTCATTCCCGCCCAGCCGATAAATGTGGTGCAATACGCGGGTGTTGTCCAGTGCATGGCTTGTCGCATACACAAGCATCTTACCCATCCCACTTTCCAGCACGGCACCGCCGTCGTCAAGAAATTCCACCGGGCCACTCGGACCGTCGTGTGTAGCGGCTACCCATTGTCCGTCAACAAGATGAAACGCAAAGGTCTCTTCGTCATCGTCGGGTATTCTTTCAACCCACGATCCACTGTCGGTATCGTATTCATAGGTGGCTTCAACCAACTCATTGGTGTCGGTGGTCACCGACACGTGGCCATACTCGGCGTAGCAGTCTGAAGGCAGGTTAACCGGTGACGGCGTGCCGTCATCATCGAGAATTACTTTGACCGAATCGACCGGTTCTTCATCAAACGCTTCGCTTTCATAAATTTCTTCGTGATGACACTCAACTTCCAGCCAGTACATTCCCTGCTCAAGCAGATCTTTTACTGCGACTGTTTTGACTTCAGACTGCTCACGAATCGCGTCGATTCTTTCAACAAAATCGAGTTTGCTCTCTTTGCGTTCCAGGCGCTCTGCCAATGCATCCACATCAACCAGTAAAGCGCTATTGGTTTCTTGTGTACCGTCTTCGGTTTCAGACTCACGTTGTTGAATTTCATCCGCAACGGCAATTGAGATATCTGTCAGCAGTTCCCGCACTTCCTTGCGTACCAATTGCCGCATGGCTTTTCTGGTATCGTCGTCCGAAGTGAAGTCCAGTCCATTGTCGGTCGCTGCCTGCTCCACCTGATCCTGAATTTCATCCATCATGGTGGCAATAACGCGAGCAGTCTGATGCAGAAACTTATAGTCTTCAGCATCGTCACCGTTCTTTTGGTTGGCCACATAGTCAACAAACAATCCTGCGCGCTCGTCACCGCTCAGGCCGAGCTCTTCTTTTACCGACCCCTCGGCTTCTTCAACCGTGAAATTGGGATTTTCCTTCAGTTCTTCATGCACCAGTGTAGTTATCGGGCTGATAAATTCGGGACGGTCAGCCGGTGTACTGAGTATCAGCTTCTTGCCAATCGCCTGTCCGGTGTCTTCGTCGATGGCCGTGGCCGGAACATCTGCAATAATCGGTTTGTCGGTAGCTCCGGCTGGAATGTCGAGATCATAAGCACCACCCTGACCGGAAATTGCCGAAGGTTCGTCATCGTCGCATGCACCGTTTTCGTTGATATCAACGCATACCGTCGCTCCCTGCAGGTAGCCGTCTGCAACACGCCCGCTAACGGTGGCGGCAATGGCCGCACCCGGGTTTTCCGGGTTGGTACTATCTGTTCCGGCGTCGGTATCACCGGTGGTGTTTGAAGGTTGTTCGGTAGCAGCACCAATTGAAGGCTGAATGCTGGTGCCGGAACCACCACCGCAGCCCACAGTAATGGCCAGTGGTAACAGTACTGCCAACGCAGTTCTGGTTGGGAAGGGGGTCATTGAGCGTGGCTCTCCTTTATCTGTTCGAATCCATGAAACAGGAGGACCACTGGTCCTGATAGTTCGTCTGGTCACCCGCAAGGTGATAGTGGAGAGCGGGTTGGCCAGAATGTACAGCAACCCTCCGGTATCACCGAGGTGTAGCGACCGGTCTTTTATCTACTTGAACTGTCAAGCTCTCTGGTGTGCGCTGTCAGTGGCGGTGGCGGCAGGCATTGATAGTGTCGGGTATTGCAGGCGGAACAGGGTGTGTTCGGCTGTGTCAGGTCAGTTTGGCTAACTTTCCCGGCTCTATAAATTGAAACGGTAAAACAGTTCGGGAGGCGCGTTTGCCTCGGTCAGGCATTGCCTCATCGCAGTGCAATAGTGTTGCTTCATGGAGTCCGCAGCGAGCGGGTGATCCTGTGATGGATCACCCTGCAGATCGAATACCCGGTCTACGGCATCGGCAAGTGCACCACCCTGCATCGGGGGGCGGCGAGCATTGTCCAGTGCTTTGAGTTTCATGAGCGGATAGCCACCTGAAAAAGGTGCGTCATACACTAACTCAATGTCCTCGAGTTCTTCCCTCGTGAAAAGACTTGCCGGATGCACCGGCATGAGTGTGTACTCAAACAGCGTGTCGTCTTTGTTAACCGGGTATCTGAAAAAGGTGTGGCTGCCATCGGTAATGTTCAGTGCGCCACCAAAGATGCCATACAGTGCGTAGTCGCGAATTTTGTCTGTGTTGTGCTGCAACAGGGGCAGTAGCGACTTACCCTGTTGCTCGTGATGTTCGTTTGGGCAGTAAACATCCAGCAAGGTAGCGCTAATGTCAATGCACTGAGTGAGCGCGCTTACCCGCTGCGTTGCCTCGCATGTGTGCTGTGGGTAATGAACGAGTAACGGTATGCGCGCAATAGGGTCGTACACCGGCATCACATTCTTACCCCACCAGCCATGCTCTCCCAGCATAAAGCCGTGATCTGTAGTCACAATGAGTGCGGTTGTATTCCACAGTCCATATTCATCAAATGTATCGAGAACTCTGCCCAGCTGGTGATCGCACATCGCCACAATTGCCTGATAATTCGCCTGTAACTCGCGGGCTTCCGCGTCGGTTATGTCAAGTTGGTCGTACAGTGGCCAGTCCAGTATTGCGCCGTTGTAGTCAGTGGGCAGATCGTCGCGGTACCTGGCAGGGGCAGTAAACGGCTCGTGCGGGTCAAACAACTCCAGTTGTAAAAACCAGTGGTCACTCTGGTGGTTTTGCTGCAAAAACGCCTGCGCTAGATCGACACACCGGGTAATGGGAAAGTCTGCCTCCTCTTTAATGAATTCGCGGTTCACCATGTTGGGGGAACGTCGTGGCACCTGCGATAACATCGGGTGGTACTGATCACGGAATCTATCAAGTGGTGGTGCAACCATTGCCTTCCACAAATCACGCTCCTGTCCGCGTACAAACTCAGCGGAGGAAAATTGATTGTGATACCCGCAGCCTCCTTGTTCCCAGTAGTGGTAATGATCTGAAATCAGGTGTGAATAGACACCGTTTTTTTGCAGTAACTGTGGAAAGCAGGTGTCGAAGGGCTCGATCGGTCCCCAGCTTCTATGCAAAAAGTTCAGCCGGCCGGTGAGCAGGTCTCGTCGTGCCGGCATACAAGGCAGACTGCCGACAAAATGATTGTCAAAGACAAAAGCACGTTCTGCAAGCCGGTCAAAAGCGGGCGTTGCTTTGGCTGTCGGCTCGTAGCATGACAACGCATTACGGTTTAACGAATCGAACAAAACGAAAACGGTGTTCATGCTATGGCTGTAGCGATGATCGGCTTACGCCTGATGGCAGCGGTAATTTTCTACTCTTCTTCTTTCGCTGCTCCCCGGTTCATCAGTTTGCTGAAAATATACGGACCACACAAACCGAGAAACGCCAATACCAGAAAGAACGCAGCGAGTGGCTGCATCATGATCATCCACCATTCGCCGTCAAACATCTTCAGCGAGTTCTGCAGGTTGACTTCGACCATTTCCCCGAGTATCAAACCCACCGCAATAGGTGCGACAGCAAAGCCATGGCGACGCGCAAAGAAGCCGATGATGCCGAATATCACTGCTATCCACACATCCAGCATCGATGAATTAAGCGCATAGGCGCCGACAATAGACAGTGAAAATACGACCGGCCATAAAATACTGGTGGGCACCAGAGAAATTCGTGCAAAGCCCTTCGCTGCATACAGGCCCATAAACAGAAACATTAAATTAGCCAGCAGCATAGCGCCGAAAATTTGATATACCGTTGAGACCTGTTCGGTAAACAAGTACGGCCCGGGTCTGAGGCCGTGAACCATCAGGCCCACCAGAATGATCGCTGTGGTGCCACTGCCGGGTATGCCCAGAACCATGGTCGGAACCATCGCGCCGCCAGTCGCTGCATTGTTGGCAGCCTCGGCACCGGCAATACCTTCCACCGCGCCTTTGCCAAACTCTTTTTTGTTTTTTGACCAGCGACGTGCTTCGGAGTAACCGATCATTGAGGCGACCGTTGCACCTTCGGCCGGCAGAATGCCGATAAAGGTGCCGATTCCACACGAGCGCAATATTGTTTTCCAAATGCGTTTATAGTCTTCTTTGCTGGGCAGCTTTACTGCTTTCATCGCAATATGGTTTGCCACCAGGTGCGCCTTGCGCGACTGCATGAGCATTTCAGACAAAGCAAACAGGCCGATCATGACGGGCACAAAAGACAGACCCTCATATAATTCGTAGTTGCCGAACATAAAGCGTTCGATACTGGTGGCCTTCTCGGCACCGATGGTGGCCAGCCACACGCCGAAGATACCGCCGATCAGGTTTTTAACGGCACCGCCGGAACTGATACTTGCAAGCATTGATAACCCGAACAGGGTCAGTGCGAAATACTCCGGGGGCCTGAATTCATAGGCGACTCTGGCCAGCAGTGGTGCGGCTATGCACAACACGATAATTGAAAATATTCCACCGACTGTGCTGGAGACAACCGCAATACCCAGTGCTCGCCCGGCCTCACCGCGCTGCGCCAGCGGAAATCCGTCGAAGGTGG
>JAHDHK010000154.1 GCA_020631335.1 Chromatiales bacterium | reverse complement strand
CTCCCCCAGGCCTTTTGCGATGCACAGTATATCCGGCGATATAGCGTCAGCCTCGCATGCAAACAGGTGGCCTGTGCGCCCCATGCCGCACATCACTTCATCGAGAATCAGCAATACACCATATTGATCGCATATTTCCCGTACCCGCTTGAAGTAGCCGTCAACTGCCGGTACCGCTCCAAGAGTGGCACCAACAACAGGTTCCGCCAGAAATGCCATGACCTGATCTTCCCCCAGCCGAAGGATTTCAGCCTCGAGCTCATCGGCAACCCGCAAACCATAAGCCTCGACAGATTCATCGCTGTCCCTGTCTGCGTATTCATAACAGGGAGCAATATGGCTGACATTGACAAGCAGCGGAGAAAACTGCTCTCGACGCCAGGCATTGCCACCGGCTGCCAACGCTCCGAGCGTGTTGCCATGGTAGCTCTGCCGCCTGGCAATCAGATGCGTACGCTGCGGCTGACCAATCTCCACGAAATATTGTCTGGAGAGCTTGATCGCACTTTCCACCGCTTCAGAGCCACCGGATACAAAATATACGCGGTCTAATGAGCCCGGCGCGTGCTTAACCAGAGTATCTGCCAGCGCTTCCGCAGGTGCTGATGAAAAAAATCCGGTATGCGCAAATGCCAGATCTTCCAGCTGCGCCACCATTGCCTGTTTAATTCTCTGATTAGAATGTCCCAGACACGATACTGCGGCACCACCTGAGCCATCGAAGTAACGCTTGCCGGTGTCATCTAGCAAGTAGCAGCCATCTCCGGCAACGGCCATTGGCAGCTGCGATCTACAGTGACGCGGAAACACGTGAGACATTGGAACAATGAACCGGGTGGTAAGCGCAATTCGCTAAGTCGGATAGTTGTGCAAAGCGCCCCCGACTGTCAACTGGATTCACACCGACTGCACGCTTTGAAATTCCACTAAAGACGCACCGATACAGTGCGCCATCTATGCAAACTCAACCGAACAATATGTTCGTGCCGATTAACTAGGAGGCGCTGACTTCATCAAGTGTAGGCAAATCCGCACCACTACGTGTACAGGTTACCGCCGCGGCTCTGACAGCAAAGTTCATACAGGCGGCTAAATCTACAGTGCCGTGTATCATCGATTCGTTCGTGTCACTTTCTGTACCGGCAGCCTGCTGCGCCAGATGATTCTCAGCCACCAGCCAATGCAGTACGGCCGCCTGGAATGTGTCACCAGCGCCGACGGTATCGACGACGTCAACAGCCACGCCTCCGACATTACTGACCTCTCCGGCAGCACTGAAACCGCTCGCGCCATCCGGTCCACGAGTGATAAAGACAAGCTCTGCCCCGCGCTCGAAACAATCGGACACAAATTGATCTTCGCGATTTTTCCCTAGCAGAGTTGAAATATCCTCGTCACTGGCTTTGATCACAGTCGCGCTTCGGGCAAAGCCATCAAACACTGAACGCCATTTCTCTACATCGGGTTCTATTGACGGTCTGAGGTTCGGGTCATAACTGATCAGCCGGTTTTTGCTTTCCCGCGCTGCCAGGGCCATCAGCGCGTCTGAAGTTGGCGATACCGCCGTACTGTAGGATCCAAAATGCACGATACGGATTTCATCCGCCAGGCTCGCAGGCAGTTCACTTTCCGCAATACTGACGTCAGCTGTATTGTCGGTATAAAAAACATAGGCTGCTGAACCGTCTGCCTGAGTTTCTACAATCGCCAGTGTGGTATTGAGATCAGTCGCCAGACTCAGTGACACATCAATATTGTTGGCTTCGAAATGCCCGCGCATACGCTGACCAAAGAGATCACTGGACAACTTGGTAAAATAACGGGAATGATGGCCAAAGCGCGCCAGGCCGGTTGCAACATTCATCGGAGAACCACCGACATGCCCGGACAGGTTTACCGAGGACCCGGGAGCTTCGCTCGCGAACATATCAAACAACGCATCACCGCAACATAAAAACACTGGTTAGCTCCTGGGCTCAATCAAATTGGACAATGCGCTATTATACGCAGACCATTGTTCTATATGTGGCAAGTGACCACAGTTGTCGAAGACCTGCCAATGGCCATCAGATCCTTCACTATCAGCCTCCCGGTAGGGGTTGATCAAATCACTGTCACCCCAGAATATCCGTGTCTCAATGCCGGACTCATGCAAATGCTTCACCGCAGCGCTGAGCGCAGTTGAAGGTTGTAGCAGCATTTCCGCAAAGCGTTGCCATTGCGCCCGGACAGCATCGTCTGTCAACTGAGCAACAACTCTTGCTGCCAGCGCTTTGGTAATCAACCGTTTGTTTACCACCATCTCCTGCAACAGCTCCATGCATTGCTCGTCGGACTGCACCTGTGGTAGCTGTTCAACGAATTGCCGATTGATACCCTGGCCCAATCCAACCGGTGCGATCAGCGACAATGCTTGTGCCCCCGCCCGCGCAGCACACAGCATGGCAATCGCCCCACCGGCACTGTGACCGATAAAATAGCAGGGCCGAGTGGTATCTATACCGTCAAGCACTAGCGAGGCAATGTCTTCCAGGCTGTCAGGCAACGCGACCTGCGCAGATAGCCCATGTCCGGGAAGATCAATCCCGATGGCCTCCACGCGATCTGTCACCGATGACACATTAGCGATCCAACTCTGTGAATCTGCCGCAAAACCATGAATAAAATAGGCTTTGGGCCCCTGCCCGCCAAATGTCGTTTGCTTGAGCACTACTCGATTAAACCCAGTGACTGGCCCTCTTCTATCAGATCATCTACCTCAACCTCCTGCTTGATAAGTATCCCCGCTACCGGCGCTTCGAGTTCCATCGATACCTTAGGCGTGGTGACCAGAATTACCGGCTGACCGGCTTCAACTGTATCACCTTCGTTTACCAGCCATTCTTCAACCTGCGCTTCACTGGCTTCATTGCCCAGACTCGGCATCACAATAGGTGTTTGCATGGGGTTCCTCGAGTGAATGGTTAACTAATTATATAGGGATGAAGACTAATGATCAGCCAGTTACAAACCCGACGCTGCCGATTGCATTTGATCGAACGTACGATGTGACGTTTGCGTTATACCAGTATCAGGATAAAAGTAGTGGGCAATCGTCGCTAATATATCGTTGGCCTGAGGAAAAAATCCGGCTTCCATTTCCGCCCCCGGAACAATCCAGTTCGGAGAACCGAGCACTATCGGTGCAGCCTTCAGTGCTTTAAATGCGTGTCGTGTAACATTTGCTGCAATTGTATTTGAAAAACTCCCTCTTTCACACGCTTCAGAAACAATAAGCAGATATCCGGTCTTACGCACAGACTCTACTAATCGTTCGTATTGGAAAGGCACGAGGCTTCTCGCATCGATAATCTCTGCCTGCAAGCCACACTGAGACGACAGCTCGTCAGCCGCCTGCAATGCGCTGTATAGACACGGACCTATAGTCAGGATAGTCACTGCATCACCCTGCCTCTTGATATCCGGCAGGCCGATTGGAAGCTCATAGTACTCCTGCGGGACACCATCACTGCGCAGGGTTTCAGTGACATCATATAACCGCTGGCTTTCAAAAAACACAACCGGATCGTTTGATGATAATGCTGCCCCCAACAGGCCCTTTGCATCATAGGGTGTCGACGGATAAAGGACCTTAAGTCCCGGCACGTGGGTTACCAGCGACGACCAGTCCTGTGAATGCTGAGCGCCATACTTGCTGCCCACAGAGCAACGCAACACGATGGGTAATTGCATCCTGCCGCCCGACATCGCCTGCCACTTTGACAGCTGATTAAATATCTCATCGCCTGCCCGGCCGATAAAATCGGCATACATGAGTTCTATCAGTGCGCGCCCGCCTTCCATTGCATAACCGACTGCGGTGGACACTATGGTTGCCTCTGAAATAGGCGCATTGAATATGCGGTGATGGTCAAACAAATCAGACAATCCACGATACACCCCGAATGCACCGCCCCACTCCCGACATTCTTCACCATAGACTTTGAGTGATTCGTCCCGCGACATATGGTGCAGCACCGCCTCAAACAGACTATCGCGTAAAGTGATGGCTCGCATTGGCGACAAGGCCGCTCCATCGTCTGCAAAGCCGTATCTCGACTTCTTATTATTCTGGCGGATTCTGCTGCAACTCTGCATGTCCACCTTTACCGAAGGTTCAACCGGCAATGTACATGACGTGTGGTTGAACATGTAACGCCCGACGGTTGATGGTGGTTCTACCATCGGCGCATTGCTGGCGTCAGCAGCAACACGCAGCACCCGGGTAATGAGTTGCTCCACTTCATTTGCAAGATCATCGTTCTGTGCTTCGGTGAATATTCCTGCCTCTTTTAGCGACTTTGCGTATCGGGTAATGCCATCATAGTCCTGCCAGGCTTTCATCTCCTCACGCGAGCGATAAGCATTGGCATCTGATGTTGAATGGCCTGAGTACCGGTAGCACTCTATATCCAGTAGTGCCGGACCATGGCCGCTGATGAGTAGTTCCCGCTTACGGCGAACCGCATCTGCCACTCCCAGCGGATTTGTACCGTCAACCGTTTCTGCATGCATAGCATGCGGGTTTACTCCAGCACCAATACGGGATAATCGGTCCCACCCCATTGTCTCACCGATGGTTTGCCCTCCCATCGCATAAAAGTTATTGTTGAAAAAGAACAACACTGGTAAGCCACGTGCCTCAGAATCGTTCCACAATGAGTGCAGCTGGGCCATAGACGCAAAGTTCATCGCCTCAAACGTCTGTCCGCAGCCGGTGGAGCCATCACCAGTCACACTCACTGAAATAGAATCGCCAGAGCTTCGTTTATACATGGCCGATCCGGTCGCAATGCCAGCAGATCCAGCCACAATCGCATTATTCGGATAGATGCCAAAAGGGGTGTAGAACGCGTGCATGCTACCCCCCATACCATGGTTGAAACCGGTGCTTCGCATAAGTACTTCAGTTAAGAAACCGAATAACAGAAAATGTTCTGCCAGTTCTTTTTCTTCTCCACCCAGCAACTTTTCGGTGGCCTGCAAAAGTCTCGGGTGCGCCATCATGCGATTACCGAGTTCGTTATTATTGCATTGTGAAATTGCTGCCAACCCCTTGGCAAGTGCCTCTCCATGACTGCGATGGTTGCCGAATATATGATCGTCCGGGGCCAGCCCCAGCGCCATCCCTACCGCCGAGGCTTCCTGTCCGACCGACAGGTGCGCGGGACCTCGATAATTGCACTTTACGTCTTTATACTCGCCTCGACTTCGAATGGCATTGAGCATGGTTTCAAACTCACGCAAGATCAACATGTGGCGCAACACATCGACAAGCTCGTGATCGGCATAGCGCGAGCGCTCCTCTGCCAGCGACTGCCGGTAGGCATACACAGGAATTTCAGGCACCTCGAGCGAGTGACTACCTGTAAAGCGGTTCGGCAACACCTCTATGGATTTCGGCATTCTATTGCTCTCATTGTTTTTGCTGACATGGTATCGCAGTCAAGCGTGAAGTTGTGATCGGCGAATCCAGCCGTGTCTCACCAATACGCCACACTTATGCGCTGAGCCAGCACTTTCAAATACCTTGTAAGCTGCCATTAGACTGTTGACGGTAAAGCGCGATTTTAATTAATCAACGAGGCCAGTGATCGCTACCCTTTGCGCCCTCTGCGTCCGGCTATTCGAAAGAAAACCGGAGAAGTTCTCAGCAAAGAGACAAAACGTTCCCGCATAGGTACCGGCACAGCCGCCCTGACACGCATACGCCAGAGTGTATAGAAAACAAGTATCAAGTGAACAACGCTGGTGTAGCTGAACAACGCTTGCGGCCCGACATACCTGATCAGTAACGCAGAGATCACGGGGCCTGCCATTGCACCTATTGAAAAGAAGAAAGTCAAACCGGCAGCCACCATGACAAAGTCACCTTCCTGAGCATGATCATTAGCGTGCGCCGCCGACAGCGAATACAGTGGCAGCGCGAACGCACCGAACACAAAAATGCCAAGGTAGTTCCGCCACTCGACACTGCCGGCAAACCAGGACAGATACACGCCTGCCAGGCAGGCCCCCGATGTCGCCAGCAATAAAGCGATGCGTCTGTCAGTGCGATCGGATAACGCCCCCAACGGATACTGAAGCACTGCACCGCCTACGATGCCCGCACTCATGAAGCTGGCAACACTGGTCAGCGACAGCCCTATCTCCTGAGCATACAACGGCCCGACCAGGCGGAACGAACTGTTGGTCAGCCCGATAGAAATACATCCAACACATGCCACCGGCGAAACAAGCCACAATGGCTTCAAGTCAAAACGAAAGGCGGCAGGCGGCGCCGGGTTGGAACGATCCGCAAGTGATACCGGCACGAGCGACATTGCAGTCATAATGGCGATCATGCCAAACAATACGAACCCGGCAGTACCGAACAAAGGCAACAGAAACTGAGACCCGGTGACCGCAGCCAGGTCTATCAATCGGTATAAGCTCAACACACGAGCTCTGTCTCTATTCGATACACCGGCATTTATCCAGCTTTCAACGGTAGTAAACAAACCGGAGAAACAAAACCCGAGCAACAGTCGAAGCAGCAGCCAGACGTACACATCGACTACCATCACAAGCAACAGCGTGGCACTGGCGGCGATGGCTGCCAGTGCCGAAAAAGTTCTTATATGTCCTACCGAGCGCAATAAGCGTGGTACGTACATGCAACCGCCAACAAACCCGAGAAAATAGGCGGAACCCATCAGCCCGATCATTGCCGCAGGAAATCCCTCCTGAGCCCCGCGTACGGCAATCAATGTACCCTGTAATCCATTGCCGGCGAGGAGAATGCCCGCCGCAGTCAGCAGTGGAACAAGCACCCGGATAGTACCGAGAGAGCTTTGATTATTCATGGGCAACCAGGCTGGCTGATAACAGACTATGCAAGATCAACTATCTTAAGACGTTACAACAAAAGCGGCACATTTTTTTTACTTACCGTTAGCAACAAGAAACAAAAGACAGCCAGCTTAGATGAAGAAAGGTTCGATCGTCACACTCGGCAATTTGTAAAAAGCCGGTTTTGCTGCTTACTCCGAAAGCGATGAGGTAAACCCGGATCGATGGCCCGGAATCGACCACCAAAATGGTGCGACACTCCGAATTCATACCAAAGAGAACCAGACAGATTGATGCAATAACCTTACTTCGCGTTAGTCCAATGGAACAATAAAAGACCTTTAATCTATCTATTTTGTTAGATTTTAATCCTGCAGTATTTACCTTTTTTCCACTGTGTTAGTTTGCCGTCTGATAGGGTTGCCAGCCGACACAAGTCGACGACTTAAGCCGCTCACACGTGGCGCCACGCAAGCGATCTGATCGCACATTCATTTGTCTGCTTCTGTGTGGTGCTAACTTGCATCACAGGTGTGATAGTAGAAAAACAGGTACAGCATGACATTCCGGTTTCCAGCCAAAACTTGCATCATTGTCTTTACACTGTGTATCTCAGGACAACTACAGGCAGCAATACCGGTATGTACTACTAAAGATGCTGATTTGGACGGGAATGGCTATGGTTGGGAAAACAATCAATCCTGTCAAATTCGCGACGACCAATCCACGGCACTGAAAGTATTGCACCCCTCTGCCGCGGATAACGTTATCAGTATTACATGGCCCCCCATTGATGATAAAAATCCATTCGCCAGCCCCCCGCTTAACTACGAAGTCTGGAACAATGATGCGCTCCTGGCGATCGTAGATACCAATCATTTTCTGATTAAAATATCTGAACTTGAAAACAATATCGGTTGTATCAGAATCCGTGCTGTAAGAGGTTCATACAAAAGCGACCGTTCGTCACCTGCATGTTTTGTCATCCAAAGCTAAGCCTTATGCCAATGGTCGAACATCACCATTCACTTGAGTAAAATTGATGGTGGCACGATCAGACCCGATACAACCATTGCAATACTTTGAAACCAGCCACATCATTCAGTGAATCACTGATTGATACACGCTATCGCAGTTTCGATGGCATTTTTCT
Source organism: Chromatiales bacterium (assembly GCA_020631335.1). Lineage (GTDB taxonomy): Bacteria > Pseudomonadota > Gammaproteobacteria > Granulosicoccales > Granulosicoccaceae. Next base: position 5,587 of record JAHDHK010000154.1, on the reverse strand, counting down.
GCATCTCGAGCGGCATTGATGCAATAGACGACTGGTGGTGTGAATCCATTGCGCTGTCGCCGCCCTTCATTAGATCACACACCTGTGATGGTACGAGTGGCAGGTGAATAAAGCCACACGGCCTGTCTTCATATATCGTGCTGCAATAGTGAAGCAGCTGAAACATCAGCGCATTACACAGGTATGTCCCGGCTGTGTTCGATAATCTGGCAGGGATACCCGCTGCCAGTAAATTTGTTTGCATGAGGTCAAGTGGCAGCGTCGATTCATAGGCAGCCGGCGCACCCGCCACTACCGGTCCTCGATAATACGCACCAGCATTATCGGGAATTTCAAAACAGGAGTAATTTGCAGCGAGTCTCTCAAGTCTGATCATCGCCTCCCCGGGACACAATCCGAGTGCCACAATCGCTGTAGGATTGACAGATTCAACCAGGTGCCTCACTGATGACGGTAAATCATCGTTTACTACCGGCAGGACAGAGGCGTAAATCTGTCGGCCATTTATTTTCTTACCGTGAAGCGCACGCGCAATATCCGCGGAAGGATTACCCTTTCTTCCGCCATAAGCTTCAAAGCCGGTGACCAGAATTTTATCGCCAGCACCCTTCATGTTGGTTATCTCCGTAACTTCAAATAGAAAAATCGACTTACACTGGCGCCAGTTTAATTACTCATTCCTGCCAATGTTATTGCGTTGCCGGGCAGATTCAATGAGTGTCCTGTACTTGCCACAAAGTGCTTCTCCGAGATACCCATCCACTTTCGGTGAAGCAGGCAGCTTAGCGGTTAACAGTGCCTTCAGTCTGGCGGTTAACGACTCAACTTCCCTCTGCGGGTTGTACAGCAATTCGTTGGGTATATATTCCGGATAAGCGACTCGGCGCGGTGCGACCGGAACACAGCCTGCGTGGATCGCTTCCAGCATGCTCAGCCCTTGAAAGTCATGCGCCGCAGTAGAAACAACGATATCCGATTGCTGCAGTATCCGGCAATACGAAGCTCTCGACTGATGCCCCCAAGTACTAATTCTATGACTCAGACGTTGTTTTGCTTCCATAAAGCAGTCGGGCACTTTGCGGAAAGACTCGCCCATTATATGCAGCTTAAAATCTACTCCGGCCTGATCCAGAGCGTACAGCGCAGTAAAGAATACCTCAGGCTGTTTATCGTATTCCCATCGGTGATTCCAGACTATCTCCCTTACCGGGTTGAGTCGGGTAACGGTCCGACGCTCGACATTGACAGGTACGGGTATTGTCAGCGCGTTGTCTTCAAACAAGCGAGGTATATCCCGGTTCAGGCCGTCCGGCATCCGCTTGATGAAGGACTGAACCCCAGCGATAAATGTCGTCCGGTTGTATTCGGAGTTGAACACCAGCTTATCCGCTGACAGTGCAGTCAGTATCGAATTGAGCTGCGCATTAACAATATTACTCCGATGGTTCTGGTTATCGCTGACCGGATAGGCGAACTGATTCTCATGAAAGTAGACAATCACCGGACACGCAGACAGGGCCGGCAGCAAGCCCCTCAGCGTAGTCAGATCTGTCATAGAGGTTGCGACGATCAGATCATAACGTCGTTCGAGCTCATCTCTGTGTCTCGAAAGATAGGTGATCGCATTACTTCTCACGCGCCAGTAGAAGTGTCGATCCGGCAGAGGCAGACAGGTCCAGTGATACTCATTCAGAGTTTCACTCAACCAGCGCCACCAATATCGATGGCTAACCGCATCGTAGGCCGAAAGCAGCAGAATACGAGGGGTGTCCGGGATCAAATGAGTACCCTGTCCTCGGCGGCAAAAACACTCTGCGATTGAACAGGCAGGCAGCCAGCCAGCTTATCAGGACACTGAGTCAGCGTTAACTCAGGCATGGGTGGGGTCTTCGCGCAATTTGCTCAATCTATTTTGTAAATCGTTGATAAAGCACCAATTCGAACAACGATGGTAATGTTTATAGGATTGGCAACGTGTATCACTTTTATTACTATCTGATCGCAATTATTACAAAAAATTAATAATAAAGGGAGTTTGTCGTGCAGTTTACTCGATTGCTGATCGCAGCATGTTTTCTAGGTTGGCTCAATGTTTCAGCAGCCGTTCCGATTTGCCAGTCACCAAACAGCGACTTGGACAATGATGGCTGGGGCTGGGAAAGCAACGCCTCCTGCATTGTCGATGCAGATGATTCAGACAAGTACTCCAGCACACGCGACAGAAAGCCGGTTTGCAGGTCCACAGCCAGTGATCAGAACAACGACGGCTGGGGCTGGGAGGATAATCGGTCTTGCAGGGTAACTTCCGACTCTAATAATGGTAATTCCGGTGGCGGATCAAAGCCTCCGCCCGACAATAACTCAGGCAAACCGGTTTGTTTGACTAACTCCGACCCGGATGGTGACGGATACGGATGGGAAAACCATCAGACTTGTATTGTCGACGGCGGCAATGGTGGGGGGAGCAATGGCGATAACGGCGGCAACAGAAAGGCAGACTATCGTCTATCGGACATCACAGATTTAATTCTGATAACCGGGCAGTCCAATACACTGGGGGCAAATACCACGGCGAATGAGTCACAGGACTCTCCGCATGAACGCGTATTCGCTTTTACCAGCAATGGCTGGGAAGTAGCCGGGCTACATCAGCAATGGGATCAGGGTTCGCACCCGGGCGATGGACGTCTATCGAGCTTTCCGGACAAGGTACACAACAACTTTGCCCTGCACTTCGGTACCCGGCTGGCAGAACGCGACAGTCAGCGGGTAATCGGTTTTATTCTTGTGTCGGAGCCCGGCGAGGGCATTCAACACTGGGACAATGGCAACGCGGGTATGAACCGGGTTAAGTCGAAAGTGGTTCAGGCAATCAACGAAATTTCACACAAATCACGTGTTGACGGTATCCTGTGGCATCAGGGCGAATCGGATTGGCAGCTTGAAGGCACCTCCGACCCCGATGTCTCGCAACCCGCGCCAAAGAATTACTATCCGCAAAAACTCACGAGACTCATCCAAAACCTGCGCAGTGAGCCATGGGCGCGAACAGATACTCCGTTTATTTGTGGCGAAACGATTTCGGCGCAGGGTGTTAACACGCACCTGATGGCGCTGAATAGCGACAACGATGCAAACACCGCATGTGTGGAAGGATTCGGTCTGCCATCACGTAACGACGGCGCACACATGAATGCAGACGGCCTACGCACTATAGGCAAGCGGTATGCAGACAGGTACTTTGAGATGACCCGTTGAACAATTGTTCCTGAAAGTTACAACGGCGCTCCTTGAGCGGGATCGCCGGTGCATTGCTTTTTGTTGCCAGCTCGATACTGGAAAACCTCCATGGTAAGCACAGCCCAACCGCTAACTTTCAGCAATTATTGAGTCGAGCTCACTGTCTTCCGGAAACCGATGCAATTTTCTTTTGGAAAATATCAGCGCATTGTCGCGGGTAATTTCGAAGGCACCACCAGACCCCTCAATCAGTTCAACCTCGGCACCTGAAACACTTAAAAGTCGGTCTCTCACACGGAGAGCAGTCGGCTTATAGTTTCACTGCATGCAATATTCAATCGTAAACTTCATATAGGCCTCTTATGGTTTATTGGACAGTTTAATGATGGACTGATATCAACGCGAGAGCGTGACGCCCTCAAGGCCGGTTTGCACCCGCCACTGTGAATTATAGTAACCACTAAGTGCAATCAATTCCTGATGGCTGCCCTGCTCCACTATTTTTCCCTGATTAATAACTACTATGTTGTCAGCGGCAACCACGGTGGACAGCCGGTGAGCGATGAGCAGAACTGTTCTGGTTGAGGAAATTTTTTGCAACGACCGTTGAATAGCCGCCTCGGTTTCATTATCTACCGCACTCGTCGCTTCGTCCAGCACCAGCACCGGCGGATCTTTAAGGATTGCTCTGGCCAGGGAAATACGCTGCCGCTGGCCGCCCGAAAGGCGTACCCCGCGTTCTCCGATCTGTGTATCGAGCTGATCCGGCAAATTTTCAATAAACTCCCACGCCTCGGCAGCCTTTGCTGCACTGACTATCTCTGTATCGCCAGCCAGCGGATTGCCGTAAGAAATATTCTCGCCGATCGTGCCTTCAAACAAAAACGTATCCTGGCTGACCAGACCGATCGACGATCTCAACTCATCTTTCGGGATTTCTGTTATGGGAATACCATCGAGTTTAATCGTACCGCTATCCGGTTCGTAAAACCTCAGCAGCAACTTGATGACCGTAGATTTTCCCGAACCAGTGGCACCGACCAGCGCTATTGTGCTACCCGCAGCCACTGACATATTTAAATTATCCACACCCGCGCCAGAGCGCGGATAATGAAAAGATAATCCTGAAAATTCAAGCGAGCCTGTGACGGGCCGAGGCAGCTCAAGGGTTGTAACGTGTGTCTGTCGTTCACGTTGATCGCCGATCAAACCGAGAATTCGACGGGTACTCGCCATCGCACGTTCATATAAATCAATGGTCTTTGCCAGATCAGTCAGCGGCCACAACAGTCTTTGCGTCAGAAACACCAGCACCCCATAGGCGCCGACATTAAGGTCACCACTGAGTGTCAGTTTCGCGCCATAGACAAAAGTAAAAAGAAACCCTGCCAGAATAGCCATGCGAATGACCGGTATAAACGCCGAGCTGACCGCAATCGCACGACGATTAGCTTCGACATATCGTTCGCTTTGTTCGGCGAGCGCTGCTGACTCGCGAGCCTCAGCGGTATAGGCTTTAATGGTGGCTATACCGCCGATATTGTTAGCCAGACGATTAGCCAGTTGCCCAACCTGTTCTCTGACATTGGCGTACAGAGGTGTCGCTCTGCGCAGAAAAAAGAACGCACCCCAAATAATTATTGGTATCGGTGTGAACGCAAGTACGGCAATGGTCGGGGACAAATAAAAGAACACACCCCCAACCAGTATTATGGTGACGAAGGTTTGAATAAGATCATTAACCCCGCCATCGAGAAATCGCTCGAGCTGATTAACATCGTCATTGAGAATCGAGATAAGTTCTCCGCTGCTGCGATTCTCAAAATAGGCGAGTTCCTGCTGTTGTACGCTGTTGTATGCATCCTGTCGTAACTCTGCCTGCAGTCGTTGCGCGAGGTTACGCCATAGAATCAGATGAAAATATTCAAAAAGTGATTCACCTGCCCAGATAAAAAACGTCAATACAGCCAGTACTGTAATTTGCGATGCAGGTGTTTCAAAACCTAAAGTTGCCACAAAACTGCTTTGTTGATTGACCACTACATCGATGGCAATGCCAATCAAAATCTCTGGCATTACATCAAAAACTTTATTCACAATCGAACAGAATGCTGCCAGCAGAATTCTTGGTCGATGTGACTTCGCATATCGAAGCAGACTGATTAACGCTGACAGGCTATGGTCATTTTTCATGAGGAGTGATTTAACAGCACCTTCTTTGCTGCGGGTTACGGTTCAGACCGACAGTACGAGCGGCATTACCGTTATTGAAGGACACTATACATTCAACAGCAGGTGTTCTCGCTCCCAGGGTCTGATTACACGTAAAAACTCTTTATACTCCTCA